>NZ_JANHGP010000005.1:0-791 GCF_024494585.1 Acinetobacter sp. 5862 | reverse complement strand
GTTTAATTCGTCTGATCACAGATACTTTATAAAGCATTTTAATACTTTTTTGAATCTGTCAATGCGTAAGTCCTATAGTATTATTTTTTCTCGGATTGAAATTCAGTCGAATGAACAGCAATCTCGACTTTATGATGATCAAGTCATTTTTGATGTCAGCCGTGTTTATCCAAAAGTACAAACACCAAATGGACGAGATATGTATTTACCACGAGAATTTAGTTGGCAATATTCAGAAAAGGATGTTGTTGTCTTTCAACTAACAGCACAAAGTCGAGGTGATTATAAATTTGGTTTGGCAGCAGGTTATGTGGGCAGCTTTCACTATCAACTCTTATGGGACAATGGGAGTTATGAGGGCACGGGATACTGTGAATATATCGATTGCAGACCTTTACACTGGCAAGAAAAAAATAAAACTGAGCAAATAATCGACCAAATCGCACATTTTCAGCCTTATTTGTGTAAAAAATAATCGGTTGGTGCGATAAGTGAAATAAATTTGAATAAATCCCTTGCACCTGCCCTGAAATGGTGTAGAATGCACATCCATCGGCGGTGATGCAGATAAAAACTTGTTGAGAAACAAGGATTTGGCTAAAGTGGTTAGGTTCTTGGATTGATTGGTAGGTTTTAAAAATATCGAAATTACCTGTTGACTTTAAGATAAATTAGAGTAACATAGCCGACCTAGCTTGATGATGACGAATCATTGAGAAGATCATTAAGAGAATAGAAGAACAACTTGTGTGGATTTTTACTGGTTGATCGATCGAAAATATTTCATTGAT
>NZ_JANHGP010000092.1:0-793 GCF_024494585.1 Acinetobacter sp. 5862 | reverse complement strand
TGTATTGAATTTATCTTGAATACAACAACTGTTTGGGTGTTGTATAGTCAAGCCTCACGAGCAATTAGTATTGGTCAGCTTCACACGTCACCGTGCTTCCACACCCAACCTATCAACGTCCTAGTCTCGAACGGCTCTTTAGAGGAATAAATTCCTAGGGAAATCTTATCTTGAGGTAGGCTTCCCGCTTAGATGCTTTCAGCGGTTATCCCTTCCGAACATAGCTACCCGGCGATGCGACTGGCGTCACAACCGGTACACCAGAGGTTCGTCCACTCTGGTCCTCTCGTACTAGGAGCAGATCCTCTCAAATTTCCAGCGCCCACGGTAGATAGGGACCGAACTGTCTCACGACGTTCTAAACCCAGCTCGCGTACCTCTTTAAATGGCGAACAGCCATACCCTTGGGACCTGCTTCAGCCCCAGGATGAGATGAGCCGACATCGAGGTGCCAAACACCGCCGTCGATATGAACTCTTGGGCGGTATCAGCCTGTTATCCCCAGAGTACCTTTTATCCGTTGAGCGATGGCCCTTCCATACAGAACCACCGGATCACTAAGACCTACTTTCGTACCTGCTCGACTTGTGGGTCTCGCAGTTAAGCGCGCTTTTGCCTTTATACTCTACGCGTGATTTCCGACCACGCTGAGCGCACCTTCGTACTCCTCCGTTACTCTTTAGGAGGAGACCGCCCCAGTCAAACTACCCACCAGACATGGTCCTCGCCCCGGATTACGGGGCAGAGTTAGAACCTCAACATTACCAGGGTGGTATTTCAAGGACGGCTCCAT
>NZ_JANHGP010000091.1:0-808 GCF_024494585.1 Acinetobacter sp. 5862 | reverse complement strand
GGCTTTGTTGCACAAAGATTTGAAATGCAAAGCGCCCCTAATTGAGCCAAATTTAAGGCGTAACTTGGGTAAGTGGTCGACCTAATTCCGTAAATCGGTTGAGGACTGCTACACGTGCATGAATTTCATTCACCTGACTAGGAAAGCTTCTTGCCATTAATTTATCGCCTAATAATTTGATGCAATGCATCTTGGTTTCCACCAAACTGCGGCGATGATAGCCTGACCATTTTTTCCATAATGTCCTGCCTAAACGTTTAACTGTTCGAAGTAATTCATTTCGCTCTAGCGAGCTACTCTTTGTATCTTTCCATGGTTTCGCATTTTTTCTAGGTGGAATCACCGCATGTGCTTGCCGATCTGCAATGACCTGACGGCATTGCTTGGTGTCATAAGCTCCATCGGTATAAACAGAGTCAATCTGCTCATCTTGTGGAATCTGATCGAGTAAATCACCAAGCACCTGTGAATCACTGACATTATTGGTTGTGAGCTGAATAGCGCGTATTTGTAGGGTTTTGGCATCTATACCAATATGTAGTTTACGCCATTGGCGACGATATTCAGCTCCATGTTTCTTGCGTTTCCATTCGCCCTCACCTAGAAACTTCATGCCTGTAGAGTCTACGAGTAGATGCAGCCCATCGCTACTTTTTTGGTAGCTGATTGCAATATCAATATGCTTTTGTCTTCTACAAAGCGTACTGTAATCTGGTGCGGTCCAATTTAATCCGCAAAGTTTAATCAGACTTTGCACAAAGCCAGTGACCATACGTAAAGATAGACGGAATAAGGATTTAATCATTAA
>NZ_JANHGP010000090.1:0-823 GCF_024494585.1 Acinetobacter sp. 5862 | reverse complement strand
CTTTTGTATCTCGACGTAGGCCATCAAGGCTGAAAAAATATGATTCAAAATCAGTTTAGATCGTCTTACTTGAAACTGATGTGTGCTTAAAAAACAGGAGGGTTTAACTTGGTAAACTATACATACTCATTAGGAGTTTACCATGAGCAAGAAACAGAAGACTTACACCGCAGAATTTAAAGCTGAAGCCATAAAAGCCATTGAAGAGAACCAAGGTAATGTATCGGAATCCGCTAGACAACTTGGTATTTCAATGCAAACCCTTTCGAACTGGAATAACAAAGCAAAGGCTGGAACTTTAGCAGGCACAAAACAGTATTCGCCCGATCTAAACGCCTTACTCGAAGAAAATAAGAAGCTTAAACAACAGCTCAAAACAGCTGAAATGGAACGTGAATTTTTAAAAAAGGCAGCAGCGTACTTTGCCAAAGAAAGTCAGTGAGGTACGCCTATATGAAATCGCAAAGCCACTTATTTCCGATTATTTTAATGGCTCGATTACTTCGTGTATCCGTTTCTCGCTTTTATGATTGGCTAAAGCGAGGCATGAGTAAAAGATCAATTCAGCGAAATCAGCAGACAATTTTGGTCAAAATAGCCCATGAAGAAACCAAACAAAGCTATGGCTATGTTCGATTAACTAAGCATTTACAAGCGCAAGGTATCAAAATAAGTACGTATGCTGTGCGCCAAATAAAAAAATCAAATCAGTTGCATTGTAAGCGCCATAAGCGTTTCAAAAGAACCACGAACAGTGATCACAACCGTTCTATTTATGACAATTTACTCAAGCAACAGTTTTCAATGACGAAGCCTAATCTTG
>NZ_JANHGP010000089.1:0-882 GCF_024494585.1 Acinetobacter sp. 5862 | reverse complement strand
TATAGCTAAATTCTAAAAAATATATCACACTAGGCTTTATGGGATATTCAACAGATTTTAAAGAAAAAGTCATAGAACTTATGGCAAGGGAAAAAATGTCAGTGCGTAAAGCAGCACTGTATTTTGGTGTATGTACTCGAACCATTCAACAATGGAAAAAATCAACCGTGGCAAAACCTATTTCAGGACGCCCCCCTAAAATTAGTAGAGAACAAATTGTCTTGGATGTAGAAAAGCATCCTGATGATTACATCCACGAACGTGCTGAACGATTTGGTGTGAGTACACATGCCGTATTTAATGCGCTGCATGCAGCAGGAATCTCTCGTAAAAAAAGACGTTAAATCATCCCAAGGCAGATCAACAACAGCGATGGCAATTTCAGAATGTGCTTGAGTGTCTAGGAACAACTCTACCATTAGTTTATATAGATGAAAGTGGTTTTCAGAGTGAAAGCACACGTTTGCATAGTTATAGTCTGAAAGGAATGAGAGCTAAGGATCAGTTTAACTGGCAATTGAAAAATTGCAGTAATGCGATTGGAGCTTTAATTGATAATAAATTACTTACCGTTGGGGTATTCAATTGTTCAATCAATAGTCAGGTTTTTGAATGTTGGATTGAACAGGATTTGTTGCCTAAGTTAAAAGAAAAAAGTGTGCTGATTATGGATAATGCAACTTTCCACAAAGGAACACGGCTTTTGGAGTTGATACATGCTGCTGGTCATTATGTTTTATGGCTTCCCAAATATAGTCCAGACTTAAATCCAATAGAAAAAATGTGGTCAAGGGTAAAGTCTATTAGGAAGAAATTTAGAGTAAAAGATATTGATGAGCTATTTAAAAAACACTGTGATAGTTTATTTAGTAACTAGCTATA
>NZ_JANHGP010000088.1:0-909 GCF_024494585.1 Acinetobacter sp. 5862 | reverse complement strand
ACTTCAAAGCCTCCCACCTATCCTACACAAGTAAGGTCAAAGTTCAATGTCAAGCTGCAGTAAAGGTTCACGGGGTCTTTCCGTCTAGCCGCGGGTACACTGCATCTTCACAGCGATTTCGATTTCACTGAGCCTCTGCTGGAGACAGCGCCGCCATCATTATGCCATTCGTGCAGGTCGGAACTTACCCGACAAGGAATTTCGCTACCTTAGGACCGTTATAGTTACGGCCGCCGTTTACTGGGGCTTCGATCAAGAGCTTCGCTTACGCTAACCCCATCAATTAACCTTCCAGCACCGGGCAGGCATCACACCCTATACGTCCACTTTCGTGTTTGCAGAGTGCTATGTTTTTAATAAACAGTTGCAGCGGCCTGGTTTCTGTGGCTGCCAATAGCTCAGGGAGCAAGTCCCATCACCGTCAGCAGCGTACCTTCTCCCGAAGTTACGGTACCATTTTGCCTAGTTCCTTCAGCAGAGTTCTCTCAAGCGCTTTGGTCTACTCGACCTGACCACCTGTGTCGGTTTCGGGTACGATTCCTGTGTAACTGAAGCTTAGAGACTTTTCCTGGAAGCATGGTATCAGCCACTTCACTGTACAAGTACAGCTTGCTATCAGTTCTCAGCATAGAGTACCCCGGATTTGCCTAAGATACATGCCTACAACCTTTCACCTGGACAACCAACGCCAGGCTGACTTAACCTTCTCCGTCCTCTCATCGCATTACACAGAAGTATTGGAATATTAACCAATTTCCCATCGACTACGCCTCTCGGCCTCGCCTTAGGGGTCGACTCACCCAGCCCCGATTAACGTTGGACTGGAACCCTTGGTCTTTCAGCGAACGGGTTTTTCACCCGTTTTGTCGTTACTCACGTCAGCATTCGCACTTCTGATACCTCCAGCAT
>NZ_JANHGP010000087.1:0-929 GCF_024494585.1 Acinetobacter sp. 5862 | reverse complement strand
TTTCAATCAATTTAATTGTTTATCTTTCACCCAATCTAAATTGTATATGCCAGCAAGTAAATTAAACCGCAGGTTTAATCTTTTACGACGATTTCTATATACACAAGATAAAATCTTAAAACATTTCATCCTTCCAAATACATGCTCTACTTGAATTCGTCTACGACCAATCTCTCTATTTAACTTTTTTAATTCAGAATCTAGTTTTTCAGTTTTCTTTGCTTTAGATGGCATGAGGCATCCAAAACCCAA
This sequence comes from Acinetobacter sp. 5862, assembly GCF_024494585.1. Taxonomy (NCBI): domain Bacteria; kingdom Pseudomonadati; phylum Pseudomonadota; class Gammaproteobacteria; order Moraxellales; family Moraxellaceae; genus Acinetobacter; species Acinetobacter sp. 5862. Next base: position 677 of record NZ_JANHGP010000087.1, on the reverse strand, counting down.
TTTTTTTATCCCTAAATACCCCTTATCAACGATAAAAAAGGGCTTAAATTTTAATTTCCTCATACTTTTTTTAAATATTTTAAAATCATGCATGCTTCCATGACTTCCACATACACTCAGTATTTCACCTGTTGTATAGTGCATAGATAGCTGAAATTTAAAGGTATGTCGCTTCTTTTTACCGCTATACCATTTCTTCTGTTTTTTTTGGACGTTGAACTAATATTTCAGTTGCATCAATCACAACAACTTCCCAATCCACTTCATCTCGATTAGGAAGTTGTTTTGGCAAGTTAAATTTTCCAGAACGGATTAAGGTATCTTCAATAACACGTGTGATACGAATTGCACTCGTTTCAGATACACCGTAACTCATACCAAGATGGAAAAATGTTCGATATTCTCTCCAATATTCTATACATAAGAGCAAACGATCTTCCAACGGTAATTTATGCGGTCGTCCTTTACCAATATGACCAGGTAAATGCTTATTTAGCTCGGCCAACATGAGGTTAAATGTAGCCCAACTAACACCGGTAAGCCTACGAAACTTAACGTCTGATAATTTTTGAATATCTTTGAATTTCATCCAAGGATTATCTCTTGAATTAAATAATTTTGCTGATTAATTTAAGATCAAATAAATTGTACGTTTTTTGATTTATGACGGAAGTCTA
>NZ_JANHGP010000001.1:0-1077 GCF_024494585.1 Acinetobacter sp. 5862 | reverse complement strand
ATAGTAAAATTGGGTTCGGCGATTTGATTTTACTACTTCGCTATTTTTTTAAGCTAAAAGTGTCAACACACCCTATTGAGAAGTACAACAAATCACTCGTTAAAATCAGAGAAAAGCAATCATGAAAAAGTTGTTGATGACAACCAGTCTACTATTAGTAAGCAGCCATTTATTTGCCAACACAATGGTTGATATGAAAACCAGTATGGGAAATATTGAAATTGAACTTTTTAACGATAAAGCACCTGTATCAGCAAAAAATTTTGAAAGCTATGTAAAAAGTAACTTTTATGCTGGAACTATTTTTCATCGAGTCATCCCAGGATTTATGATTCAAGGCGGGGGGATGGATGCCAATATGATTGAGAAGGTAACTAAAGCACCTATTAGTAATGAAGCAAGCAATGGTTTGAAAAATACGCGCGGTACATTGGCAATGGCTCGTACTAGTGATCCTAACTCTGCTACGAGTCAATTTTTTATTAACGTTGCTGACAACACTTTCCTAAATCGTTCACAAATGGATGCTGGTTATGCTGTATTTGGTAAGGTAACGAAAGGAATGAATATTGTTGATAAAATTGTTAGTGTTCCTACAGGTAACTATGGAATGCATCAAAATGTCCCTAAACAGCCGATTAAAATCATTAGTGTTCAGATAAAGAACAAGAAGTAAAAATTAAAGCAGAAATATTTTTAAATATTTCTGCTTTAATTCAATTTGATCATCAAAATTAGGTGGAATTACATCCATATTTTTAATTAAGTCATTAAATTACAGTTATTTATGTTGATTAAATTCACTTTTAAGAAAATTAATAAATTTTAAATTATATAAATCAGTAAATTAGGTGGGTTGAAGTTTAAAAAAAAAACAACCGAATTTTAAATTTTCTAAAAGTGCTTGCGTGTGTTTTGAAATGGTGTAGAATGCACATCCATCGGCGGTGATGCAGATAAAAACTTGTTGAGAAACAAGGATTTGGCTAGATTGGCTAGATTGGCTAGATTGGTTGGATTCTTGGGTTGATTGGTGGGTTTTAAAAATATCGAAATTACCTGTTGACTTTAGTTTAG
>NZ_JANHGP010000086.1:0-1102 GCF_024494585.1 Acinetobacter sp. 5862 | reverse complement strand
TGGCATATACAATTTAGATTGGGTGAAAGATAAACAATTAAATTGATTGAAAAATGATTTATGAAGGAAGTCTAATGCATCACTGGTGAACTGACTGCCTTGGTCTGTATTCAATATTTCAGGTGATCCATATTTTTCAATCGCTTCATTTAAAGCCGAAATACAAAAATCCACCTCCATACTAATCGATACTCTATGCGCAAGTACCTTGCGGCTATGCCAATCAATCACAGCACATAAATAAACAAAGCCTTTTGCCATAGGGATATACGTTATATCCGTAGACCACACTTGATTACTGCGCTGAATAGCCAATCCTTTGAGCAGATATGGATATTTACGGTGAGCTTGATTAGCCTGGCTTAAATTTGGTTTGCAATATAACGCCTGAATACCCATTTTCTTCATTAAAGTACGTGTATGACGTCGTCCTATATGATGTCCTTGACGATTCAACAAATCACGCATCATACGGCTACCTGTAAAAGGATATTGCATATGTAATTCATCAATACATCGCATCAGCTTCAGATCTGATGAGCTAACAGGTTTTGGGCGATAATAATAACAACCACGAGAGACTTTCAGTAACTTAGCTTGTTTAGATACTGAAATCTGAAGTGAGTCGTCGATTAACTTTTGTGGTTGAAGCGGCCCAGTTTCTTCAACACACCTTCTAAAAAATCAATTTCTAATGCCTGCTCACCGATTTTTGCATGTAACTTTTTAAGATCAATGGGAGGTTCTGATGGAGCTTTTGATTGATCGAAAGCTTGCGAGGAAGCTGAGATCAATTGATTTTTCCAGTCAATAATTTGGTTTTGATGAACATCAAACTCAGAACTCAATTCAGCAAGTGTTTTTTCTGCTTTAATCGCAGCAAGTGCTACCTTAGCCTTAAAGTCGTTTGAATGATTTCTTCTTGGTCTACGTGCCATAAAATACTCCATATATTGATGTTTATAACATCATTTGAGGAGCAGAATATCACTTATAGGAGTTGTTCAAATTTCCGGATCCATCTCTGTTTGGCGTAGCAAAAAAGAAATGTGGTCATCTCCGAATGGAAATGACCAGAAAGTGCAAAGCCAAGTCAAATTAT
>NZ_JANHGP010000085.1:0-1189 GCF_024494585.1 Acinetobacter sp. 5862 | reverse complement strand
GGTAATCCCCCCTAAAAATAAAAGGATGTAAAAGTAGAATTTTCTCTTAAGATCAAAGCAGGAGATTCTGCATGAAAACATCTAAATTTACTGACAGTCAGATTATGTCTATTTTGAAACAAGCGGAGTCTGGCACGCCTGTTGCCACCCTTTGCCGTGAACATGGTATGAGTAATGCGACTTTTTACAAATGGCGGGCTAAATATGGCGGCATGGATGCCTCATTAATTACTCGATTGAAAGAACTAGAAGCCGAAAATGCCAAGCTAAAAAAGATGTATGCTGAAGAGCGGCTTAAAGCTGAAATCATTCAGGAAGCCATGTCAAAAAAGTGGTAAAGCCATCTTGTCGTCGTCAGATGGCACAACAAGCCGTTGGTGATCATGATGCCGTCAGTATTCGTTTGGCCTGCCGTGCATTTAGTATCAGTGAAACCTGCTACCGTTATCAGTCCAAATTGAACGATGACAATGCACTGATTGCAGAACAATTGATTGAACTCACCGAAGAAAATACAGATTGGGGCTTCGGGCTATGCTTCTCTTATCTACGCCATGTTGAGAAGTGTGGTTGGAATCATAAGCGTGTTTACCGTATTTACTGTGAGCTGGCATTGAATCTGCGGATCAAACCAAGAAGACGATTAAAACGACATGTACCTGAACCATTGAAGGAACCAACTCATCCAAATCAAGTATGGTCATTGGATTTTATGCATGATCAGTTAAGTGATGGACGAAGTTACCGTTTGCTTAACGTAATTGACGACTATCGACGTGAGGGTTTAGTGATTGAAGCAGGTTTTTCACTGCCTGCACTGCGCGTCATTCGTACACTTAACCAATTGCTCGAATGGAGAGACAAACCGCTTGTGATTCGCTGCGACAATGGACCTGAATTTATCAGCCACGAATTCGTACGTTGGGCAGCTGAGCATGGTATCCGTATTGAATATATTCAACCAGGCAAGCCACAACAAAATGCTTATATCGAACGATACAATCGTACAATGCGTTATAGTTGGGTGAGCAAACATTTGTTCGATACATTGGAGCAAGTACAAGATTATGCAACACAGTGGTTGTGGCACTACAATCATGAACGACCACATCAAGCTAACGGAGGCAAACCACCTTTGATGGCTGCTTAACCTCTACTTTTAAATTCAGTTATTTATGGGAGGATTACC
>NZ_JANHGP010000058.1:0-94393 GCF_024494585.1 Acinetobacter sp. 5862 | reverse complement strand
GCGCGCAAGACACCTTTTATGTCGGGAATCTCAAAGGTGTTGGACGAATCTACCAACAAACATTCATCGACACTTATAGCAAGGTCGTTCATTGCAAGCTTTATACAACAAAAACACCGATTACAGCGGCTGATTTACTCAATGATCGTGTGTTGCCATTCTATCAATCTCAGGACTTACCAATGCTTCGCATCCTCACAGACAGAGGTACTGAGTATTGCGGTAAGGTAGAACAACATGACTATGAGTTATATCTGGCAGTCAATGATATTGATCACACGAAGACAAAAGCAGCTTCCCCGCAAACAAATGGTATATGTGAGCGTTTCCATAAGACGATTTTGCAGGAGTTCTATCAAATTACGTTTAGGAAGAAGCTTTATAGCTCATTGGAAGAATTACAAGTTGATCTAGACGATTGGCTGAAATTCTATAATACTGAACGGACTCATCAAGGAAAAATGTGCTGTGGTCGTACACCACTTGAAACTTTACTTGATGGAAAACGGATTTGGGCTGGGAAGAATTTAGCTCAAATTTAACCTGACAGGCACAATAAAAAATGGGTAACTGTCAGATCAGGTTTGAGCTAGTACAACTTAAGAATAGAGTTAGGCAGAGTAGTTTTAGAGTTTTCATAGGATTTCTCATTCATCATAATTCTTGTGAAAATAGCTCATAAACTTCGAAAATAAAACTTGATAATTCGTTTAAGTAATTTTCACCTTGAGGGGTGTTTTTGAATATATTCCAACAACAATTAAAAACTTCTTCTTCATCTGTTAATGCTGAGTTTTCAATTATTGATTGAAAGAAATAATGATTATTTACGTTGTCAAGATAGTACTGAATAGCTACGTTAGGATGAGAAGCTAAGTAAAAGCGAGTTAAAAATTTTTCGGGTGATTCATTTGAATATATGAAGTGTAAATTTTGATGTGCTGGATAAAGAGGTTGTGAATTACGATTTTGTTTTAATCTCATATCTCCATCTAATATACAAGCATATCCTGATCTGATTTTCTTCAAAGGATATGTGTCCATCTGAGACTTGAAAATTTTGTAAACATCATCTGCCGATCCTATTGGTATGATATTAATTAACTCATTAAGTTTTTGAATATCATTCTGTTCGGCACAAAAAAGTATACCTTTCATAATTATTTTTTTTGCAATTTTATCTTCACAATAAAGATCTATTAACGGAAATGACTTAGCATCCATTTTAGTCAATGCGGCACTAACACTAATATTGTTAATTGCTCTGTATTCTGAAGTATGTGTTTTTTCAATGAAAATTCTAGATTCAGGATTTACTTCATCTAAAATTGTTGAAGAATGGGATGTTATAATAAATTGTTTTTTTTCATTTCTACTGATATCTCGAATAACATCCATCAATCTTCGTTGTACTTTTGGATGAAGCCCCATTTCAATTTCATCAATAAGAATTAAAGATTTTTCATTAGCTTCAATTATATCGATTAAAATACGAGTTAAAACATCCTCACCCGTAGCCGTATTAAAGCTAGAGTACTCAAAAGAATTTGTGTAGTTAAAAACATCTTTATCATTTACCTTAGCAATACCTGTAATACTAAACTGTTGCTCTAGGATATGTGAAAGATAGTGTTCTAACTTGCTTTTCATTTGCGGAGATAAATTGTCAACACTGCCTCTTTTAGCCACATTAAAAACTTTAGCAGTAAAAAAACGTGCTGGCAGTATTCTATCTAGATCAATAAATACAACATCACGGAAATTAAATTGAGATTCTTTTTTACCAACACCATTCCATTTATTTGTGAGAGCTTTTCTTTGCCCACGTTTGCGTTCAAATTTTATACCTTTACGATAATTAATATAATATGTCCAATCCTCAAGTTGTTTATCATGATTTGTAAATTTCATTAGAGAGCTCCAAGTATTTCTCTCTAAATTCCCATTTGTTGGATTTCGACGCATAAATTTTTCATGACTACAAGCTATAGCCATTAAAACAGTTGTCTTCCCCGAGCGATTTGTTCCAGAAATAACAGAGATTGGATGCTGAAAATCTAAATTCAAGTGAGGGATATGTCTAAATCTTTCAAATTCTATATTTTTTAGAAAAAATGGATATAGATTATGGTCATCAATATTTACATTAGAAAAAAAATCATTGTTGGAGTTAATGTTCATATTTTTGGATAGTATCAATCTTATTTTTATTATAGATTAACTTTATTAAAAAAGTTAGCCCTAACAATAAGTTAAGGCTAACATAAAATTCTTAAGACACTTTATCACCAGCTTTAGCACCAGATTCAGGTGAAATCACCCAAACCCCTTCACCATTACCCGCTGCAAGTACCATACCGTTAGAAATACCAAAACGCATTTTACGTGGTGCAAGGTTAGCGACCATCACCACTAATTTGCCTTTTAAATCTTCAGGCTGATAAAACTCACGAATACCACTAAACACATTGCGTGGTTCAGCTTCACCTACATTTAACGTGAGTTGAAGTAATTTATCAGAACCTTCTACCGTTGCAGCTTCTAAAACTTCAGCTACACGTAGGTCAACTTTCATAAAGTCTTCAATACCAATGATCTCTGCTTCACCTACTTTAGGTTCAACTTTCGCAGGTGCAGTTTTTTTCTCTTTCTTTTTCTCAACTTTTACAGGTTCAGCCGCAGCCGCTAAAGAGTCTTTAGATGCATCAACCATGGCTGCAACTGCTTTAGGATCAACACGCTGCATCAGTGGTTGGAATTGTGCAATTTTGTATGCAACGAGGATTTGCTGACGTGATGCAAAGTCAAAGCTTTCAAGTTGTAAGAAAGATTGAACTTGAGCCGCAAGTGTTGGAAGCACTGGAGCTAAGTAAATCGCAAGCTGACGGAATAAGTTGATACCAACTGAGCAAACATCATGAACTTGTTGTTCTTGACCTTCTTGCTTCGCAAGCGCCCACGGTTTTTTCTCATCAATATATTGATTCGCTTTGTCCGCAAGAGCCATGATTTCACGAATAGCAGCAGAGAATTCACGAGCTTCATAGGCTTGAGCAATTGAGTCGCCCGCATCAATAAAGCTTTGAACCAATTCAGATTCAGCGCATGTGCTTGAAAGTGTATTATTGAAATTGCTGTTAATGAATTTTGCACAACGGCTGGCAATATTCACTACTTTACCGACAAGGTCAGAATTCACTTTTTGTACGAAGTCATCTAAATTCAAATCTGAATCTTCAACTTTGTCAGAAAGCTTAGACGCAAAGTAATAACGTAAATATTCAGGATTCAAGTGCTGTAAATAAGTTTCAGCTTTAATGAATGTACCGCGAGACTTCGACATCTTCTGACCATTCACTGTCAAGAAACCATTTACGAATAAACCAGATGGCGTGCGGTAGTTCGCACCTTCAAGCATTGCAGGCCAGAACAGTGCATGGAAGTAAACAATGTCTTTACCAATGAAGTGATAAACTTCTTTGTCGCTGTCTTTTTTCCAGAAATCATCAAAGCTTAGATCAGGACGTTTAGTTTTGATGTAGTTTTCAAAACTCGACATATAACCAATTGGAGCATCTACCCAAACATAGAAATATTTGTTTGGAGCATCTGGAATTTCAAAACCGAAATAAGGCGCATCACGCGAAATATCCCAATCTGATAAACCTGATTCAAACCATTCATCTAGCTTGTTGGCAATAGACAAGGGTAAACGACCTTGATCACGTGTCCATTTCTGTAAGTATTCTGAGAAATTAGGTAGTTTAAAGAAATAGTGATCTGATGATTTCTCAACTGGCGTTGCACCACTCAATGTTGAGCGTGGGTTTAATAACTCAGTCGCGTTATAAGTTGTACCGCAGACTTCACATGAGTCGCCATATTGATCTTCTGCTTTACATTTCGGGCACGTGCCTTTAATGAAACGATCAGACAAGAACATGCCTTTTTCAGGATCAAATAATTGTGTGACAGGGCGAACAGCGATATTGCCTGCTTCACGGTTTTTAATATAAATCTCAGATGCACGTGCTTTGTTTGCATCGCTATGAGTTGAATCATAATGATCGAAATGCACACCAAAACCATCAAAATCACGAATGTGTTCTTTCTGAACATTGGCAATTTGCGCTTCAGGGCTGATGCCATTCGCTTCAGCACGTAACATAATCGCTGTACCATGAGCATCATCCGCACATACGTAAGTCACGTCATGACCCATTGCACGCATCGCACGAACCCAAATATCTGCTTGGATATAACCGAGTAAGTGACCCATATGGATAGGACCATTGGCATAAGGAAGGGCATTGGTGACTAAAATTTTACGCACGGATATTGTTCTCTCATTCGTATTTACAAGGCAAATGATTTTACATGACTTAAGAGCGACTTGCACAAGGGAATCGGTGAAATCTTTTTAATCCTATAGGATCACATACTCTGCATTTGTTTAACCGTTACGCTTTGCTTAGAGTTCTTTCTTAAAGAGATGATTTTTCCTTTTGATAAGAAATGAATGTGATAGCTCTTTAAGCGATTGGTTTTTGGATCAACTGTAATTTCAGCAAATAAAGGTGTTTGCCAAATTTCATCACTTCCTAAAGTACCTAACCAAGCCTGAGCTTTAATTACAGCGGTAAATTCATCTTTAACTTGTAGATCGCTAATACTTAATTCACTGCACCAATGAACGGTCTTTGGAAATTCAACTTTTGAAAATTTCCAACAAATTGAAAGTGCTAAGCTTGTTGCAATTCCAGCATAATCGTTGCTTTCATTATGAATCACAGGAAGTAATTGTTCTGCCAAATCTCCTTCAAAAGAATCAATCATGTTTTGAATTCTTTTTTTACTCGACAGGATATAGTTCAGTCGCTTTTGTTGAGCTTGCAGTTCATGTTGAATTTCTAGAAGTTCATTTTCATTCATAGATAAAGCTTTATAAGTCAGGTTAATTTCACGATAGCGAAAAAGTATATCTGAACTATTTCTGTATATTGTGAATAGTTTTTAATTGAAATTTGATAGTTGTAAAAATGATCGAAACACCAAGACTGATTTTACGTCAATGGTTAGAAACAGATTATTTACCTTTTGCAGAGATGAGCGCTAATCCAGAGCTTATGCGGTATTTTGCAAAAGTTCTAACTCGTGCTGAAAGCAATACTTATATTGATAAATTAAAAGCAATCATTCAAAAACAAGGTTGGGGTTTTTGGGCAGCGGAATTCAAAGAAACCCAACAATTTATTGGTTTTGTGGGTTTACATGATCAACCCACACAATTTTCATTTTCTCCTTGCATTGAAATTGGTTGGCGCTTAGGTCAAGCTTTTTGGGGGAAGGGTTATGCGCCAGAAGCGGCAAATGCTGCTTTAGCTTTTGCTTTTGATCAGTTAAAACTAGAAAAAGTTGTATCTTTTACCACCCTAGATAATAAAAAATCTCAAAAGGTGATGGAGAAGATAAAAATGAGAAAGATCACTGAATTTCAACATCCTGTTTTAGATATCGATCATCCATTAAGCTGGCACGTACTGTATGAAATATCTAAACAGGAATTTAAAGGGTAAAACTGCTGTTATTCTTTTATATGATTTTTATATCTAAAAATTCAAAAGGTTACCGAACAGAAATGATTTGAATCTTCCTGTATCCCATTTGTTTCAATTTGCAGCAATTCCTCTAAATATCCGCAGAATCTTGTATAACTATAACTGAAAGCAACAGTAATTTATTACGATATAACAAGAGGAACAAGACATGAGTAATGACAAAATTGATCAGTTAAAAGAGTTCGCATCAAAAGACTTGGAGCAAACTAAAACAGATTTACAGCAAGTCAAAGATAAAGTCAGCGAACTTGGAAATGACATCAAGCAGAAAGGTCAGGAAACTGTCGAAGACGTTAAAAACTTTGCAGCTAAAGATCTTGATCAAACGAAAGCTGATCTGCAACAAGCAAAAGATAAAGCGAATGAGTTGAAGCAAAAGGGTGAGCAAACTTTAGATGATTTAAAAACAAATGCAACGGATCAGTATGGTGAGGGTAAAGCTGCTTTATCTGCTAAAGCAGATGAGCTGAAAGAAAAATTGGCAGATACTCAGCATGCAGCCAAAGAGAAATTAGATCATTTAAAACAAGAAGCAAGCCATAAGTTAGAAGATGCCAAAGCAAAAGCTGCTGAACTAAAAGATGAAGCTACTGCTAAGCTTGAAGATCTAAAAGCTCAAGCGAGCCATAAACTGGATGATTTAAAGAAAGCTGCAACAGATACATTAAATAAATTCAAAGGTTAATCTTTTGATGACTATTTAACATCACGCTTATACTCAGAGAAGAAAACACGTTCATAAAAAATGAGCAATTATCTTCTCTGATGTGAGCGTCCAATCTTCAATACTGCTAAACTAGCCAAACTCAGTGATATATTGATCATCTGTTTTTGGAGTAAACAAAATGTCGTGGCTTTCTTCCTTAAAATCTGTTTTTTCACCAGCACAAGAAGTGAAGGAAGATGAAATTCAAACTGTTTTACAAAATTATGTGCTGCCACATTCTGAAAATGCATTAAAAGATCGTATCAGCCAAGTGAATGTACAAGGTCGGATTTTACAACTCACGATTAATACTTTTCCTCAAGAAAAAGATCACTTACAACAGATTCACGACGAACTCGCTGAAGCTCTGGAAAAATGCGGTATCCAAGAGTTAAATTTACATATTATCCAACAAAAACATGCAGCGCATGGTGAAGCAGGTCATAGCTACTCATCGAAGCCAAAAGCAGAAAATAGCAATTTACCACCTGTAATGGATGCTTCTCCTAAAGCGGAAGTCGATCCCAATAATCCACCGATTCAAAAAGCTGCGCCACAACAACGAGATGTTGCTCCACATCCACGTATTCAAAACGTAATCTTGGTTTCATCGGGTAAAGGTGGTGTAGGTAAATCAACCACAACTGTGAATCTTGCGCTCGCATTGCAAAAACTCGGTTTAAAAGTTGGGGTGTTGGATGCAGATATTTATGGTCCAAGTATTCCAACTATGTTGGGCAATGCTGGTCGCACACCTCAGATTGAAAATGAACATTTTGTTCCTTTAGATGCTTATGGTATGGCCGTGATTTCAATCGGTCATTTGATTGGTGCGCATAACACTCCTGTAGCATGGCGTGGCCCTAAAGCCACTGGCGCATTGATGCAGTTATTTAATCAAACTCTGTGGCCAGATTTGGATGTATTGGTTATCGACATGCCACCAGGTACTGGCGATATTCAATTAACGCTTGCACAGCGTATCCCAGTGACTGGTGCGGTAATTGTTACTACACCGCAAAATGTTGCCTTAATGGATGCGGTAAAAGGGATTGAATTATTCAATAAAGTGAATATTCCTGTACTCGGTGTGATTGAGAATATGTCAACACATGTTTGTTCTAACTGTGGACATGAAGAGCAAATATTTGGTACGGGTGGTGGTGATCAGCTTTCTGAACAATATGACATACCTTTACTAGGTCGTTTACCTTTAGATGCAAAAATCCGAGAGAATGCCGATAATGGTAAACCAAGTGTCATCGCACAAGATGTCGCTTCTGAAAGCTATATCAATATTGCGGAAAGTGTCTTAAAACAGCTGGAAAAACTTCCAAAACGTCAGCGTGATGAAAATCGTATTTTCTAAATTTGAAAAGCCTCTAATTTAGAGGCTTTTTTTAATGTCATTATTTGATTGCAGTACTTGTTTTCTTTTTTTCCAAGCATTCACTACGCTCCAACGCCAAAGTAAATGTGTAATTAAATAAAAACTAATCGCAAATAAAATTGCTTCAATGACAAGTCCTGATACGAGAATCTTCGCAAGGCTAAAATCAATATGACCGTGCCCAAAATTCTTAAGCCAATTGATAATTTGGTGTAAGACCCCTAATAGCATATCGCTATTGATCATGTTCACATGATAAATTTTAGTTCCAAACCAAAAACCTAAATAGAGAATTGGAACGATAGTGAGCGGATTGGTTAGCCATGCCATGCATAGTCCAATCGGTAAATTTACTTCTAACCATAAGATGGTCAAAATAATAAAAAGACTATGAAAAGGAACAGGTAAAATTCCCCAAAATGTTCCAATAAACATGGCTTTCGCGATAGAACGACGGTTTACATACCAAAGCAGTGGATTTAAGGTACGTTCACCAAAAATTCTCATAAATTTTAGACTAGCAACTTTCTCTGATGAAGGCAGCCACTTATTAAAAAATTTCTTAGGCATAAACGAGGAAGCACATTGAAAGGAAAAAGTGAACGAATGTATATAAAATAACATTATTTACTTATTGAAAACTTAAAATAGCACCAAAGTTTATCTTGTTAAAAAATAAGAATACTTAGAATACGTTATATGTGTTTTATTTTAGCGTATGTTTTTACTCATGTGACTCATGAGTAGAGTGTACTTGTAATTAATAAAATATAGATAAAACATTTATTTAAATAGGCTCTCGTCATAAGTGCTTACAGTTAAAATTTTGCTATCAACTGTCAACTATATTAATCTAAATTTATCTTGTAGTGAGGTCATTCAATGATTTCATGGTTTTTTATTGGTTTAGTGATAACTATTTTGCTTACTCCTGGTCCAACCAATACTTTACTTGCTTCCTCTGGTATTCAGGTGGGATTGCGTAAATCTCTATTGCTGATTCCTGCAGAAGCAATTGGTTATATTCTTGCGATCAGTGCGTGGGGAATGTTGATTGGTAAAGTCTCAGCGACATTACCTTTATTACCAACATTTTTAAAACTATTAAGTGCAGGGTATATTATTTTCCTTGCGATTAAATTATGGCGTACAGCAAATCAAGAAGTGATCTTAAATCAACCTACAATAAGACCAAGAGAATTATTGTTTGCAACACTATTAAACCCTAAAGCTTTATTATTTGCTTCAGCAATTTTCCCAACAACGGCATGGCAAGCGCAAGAAATCTATCTTGCGCATATGAGTAGTTTTGTTGCACTCATTCTTCCAATTGCACTATTTTGGATTTCGGTTGGCGCTGTGTTGGCAACCAATAAATTAAAATGGTTGTCTCAAGCTAAATTACAGCGCACAGCATCAGTTGTACTGATCAGCTTTGCCATTCCTATTAGCTATTCAGCTCTAATCAATCTCTAATTCTAATTTTCTGCTGCCTTGAACAATCTAGGTAGCAGGGTTCTGTTGTTTTCATTAATGTCGTTTTACGTTAAAGTACTCGCCAATCATTAACTTAGATTTTGGATAAAAGTCATGGCAATAAAATCTGATCGTTGGATTCGTGAAATGAGCGAAAAACACGGCATGATTGAACCTTATGCAGAGAATCAAGTCCGTTTCGATGAAAACGGAGAAAAGTTGATTTCTTATGGGGTGTCTAGCTATGGCTATGACGTCCGTTGCGCACGTGAATTTAAAGTTTTTACCAATGTTCACTCTGCAATTGTTGATCCGAAAAATTTTGATGATAGAAGTTTTATCGATATCGAATCAGATGTTTGTATTATTCCACCGAACTCATTTGCTCTTGCGCGTACGATTGAATATTTCCGTATTCCACGAAATGTCCTAACAGTATGTTTAGGTAAATCGACTTATGCCCGTTGCGGTATTATCGTGAATGTAACGCCACTAGAGCCTGAGTGGGAAGGTCACGTTACGCTTGAGTTTTCAAATACAACGAATCTCCCAGCACGTATTTATGCGGGTGAAGGCGTGGCGCAAATGCTATTCTTTGAAAGTGATGAGGTGTGTGAAACATCTTATAAAGACCGTGGTGGTAAATACCAAGGCCAAACAGGTGTGACTTTGCCGAAAACATGATTTGTAAATTACATTTTGCAACAATCATAAGGTTTTTTGGTTGTTGCAATATAAACCTTATATTTAAAGAATAAAAATATAATATTCAGACATATATTTAAAAGAAATTATTTAAAAACAATAATTCATTCATCGGAAAATAGAACGTTTACCTAATATATTTTGCATTTGTGTAAATTATCGGCATAATGAAGAATGAATATATATGGGTAAAATTACCTGTGTTTGAGTGATGTTTGGATACAATTTCTCTTTTAGGGAATCACTCAAAAGGAAGTTAGAAAAATAACGATGGTGCGGAGCATCGCGTAATGGGAAGGTCAAGATGACTACACTTCATACGGTATCATTTCAAAAAACTGTTTTGGCGACTTTGATTGGTTTATGTCTAAATCAGTCAGTTTTTGCATTGCAAGAATTATCAGACGATGGTTTAAGTGAAACCACTGGTGAAGGCATCGCTTTACTACCCCAAGATACTTATATGATTTTCCGTGGCGCAGGTCCTAATGAGACTACTCCATTGGCTGGAGCCGATGGGATTGCTGGTAATACGGATGATCGATTAAATGATACTGGTTATATCCGTTACATTCCTGTTGGCCCTTTAACATCAGAAGCTAGTGCAGCTGGTGCTGGTAAAGCAGATTTGTTTTTATATGGTTTAGCAGTTTCTAAATCTGATAACAATACCAATACCCGTATAGCAAGTACTGCTGCTGATGCAAGTATTAAAAGCTGGGGAACAGCAAGTAATCCTTGGTTATTAAAGGCAAGTACTGCTTACAATGTACCTGATTTTTATGTCAATGGTACAAATGGTGGCACATCTAAAAGTTCAGTTACTTACCTTTCCATGGAAGCTCCACTTTATAATCAAAGTCTTGCTGGGCTTACATCAGATACAGGGTTAGATGCTTATAAACTTAAATTGGGTTTATGGGCTGATGCTTTCGTGAGAGACCCAAGTCAAATAGAAGGGGACGCAAATCAATTTTGCTTAAATGGTTGCACTCGTAATACAAGTGCTGTAAACACGGCCCAAATACCACGTGAAAATCGATTACGATTGCAGGCAATTTGGAATAATTTCAGTGTAAATGGAAGTAATTTACAATTGTTCCAAACTCTAGGAGGAGTTGGCCTTTCTGGTGATACTGGTATCAATAATGGTATGAGTAAATTTTATAATAATACTCTTGGAGCTTCTGGTATTTTGCGTTTTAACAGTGGGGACGCTGCAAATGTTAAAGCAACTTACAATGCTGGTGTATCAACAAGAACTTATCATACGAACAGAAATGCTACAGCAGCATCAACAGGATGGTCAAATACAGAGGTTTGGAATACCTATGCTAATACCAGTATTTTAGGTGGGGATAATGGCTCTGCCGGAGGATGTAATGCTGGTGGTGTCCAATTTAGTTCTGTTGCTTGTCAATTCCGTTATAGAGATCGTGCTGTAAAAGATACTGTTTCTGGAGCATCTTGGACTGCGCCAGATCCAAATGGAAGTAATGTTTTACGATTGAGTACAAGAGAAACTTCAAATACCAGTTTAGTCTCGACACCTGCTTTGGGGGGTGGGAATGCACCTACATTTGCAGCAGATGATGGAATATTTATTTATAACCCTAACATTAATTTAGTATTAGGCTCACTCTATCAACCAGTTGTTTTTGGTTCCGATGGTACGAACTTTAGTTTGGAAATAGCACGTATTCCAAATAAACAAGATGTTTATACAAAAATTTATACTCGTTATGCAGGTGATACAAGTGATACAGGTGTGACCTATTATGGTTCTACTTGTAATGTTTACCAATGCGGTAGTTCAACTGTCGCGGGCTACCAAGGTGGATCTGCCTTAAATGATTATTCATCTACAGCATTAGCAGGTAAAAAACTTGCAACGCACAGTAGTATCAGTTTTGGTACTGTGAAAAGTAATGATGGTGGGCAAACTTTAGTTGCGGATAGTAGTGTTGAAGCATTAGGGATATTTTTTGGCACACCACAAAATAGAACGAATATTTCAGGAACCCAGATTTTTAAAGAAGCTCAATATCAACAACGTCAGCAACGTGTAGATACTGATTATATTGTGACTGATCGTTATCGTTTGACTTTGCAACATGATGGATACTGGCGTATAACACCAGGTGGTGCGACTACAGCAACGAAAGATGATCCGTACGGTCAGGCTCAGCTTTCATGTGTATATACTGGTGGACCATTCGGTGGGAATGGTTGTGCTACTTCAGTCGATCGTTGGTACAATACTTCCGGTAATCATGTTGATTGGGTTTATTTAACTAATGTTGATGCAAGTGGTAACAAGATCTTTGGCAATGACGATGGTACTTATGCTCGTTATTGTACGAATACCACAACAGATTGTTTAACTTGGTACAATGGAGCAGCATTAGGTGCTAGTGGTACAGGAAATGGTTATCCTGCACCTGTAACCAATGTAAATCAAATCATTGGCGGTAGCATGGCGAACCCAGGAAGTGGTCAGCGTGGTGCGGATGATTGTTGGCCTGGTGAAACTGGTGGTCAATGTAATGGTAGTTCAGGCAGTACAACAACAGATGGGTTGTATGGATTGTCACGTTTAAGCGCAGTAAATGATGGTGGAAGTTCTAATACGCCTACTCCAACGCATGTGAATAATACCAATTGGACGTATGGAACACGTGCAAATGCACCTTGGTTTAGAGTTGCAGGTGGACAAGCAGCTGTTGCATATGGCTCAGGTTTAGGATCTTCAACTGCAATCACTTCTGATATTGTACCAACTGCTGTGACAGGTGGTGTGAATCCATCAGCATTAAATAACTTTGGTTCAGCTGTGATTGATGGGCTGTTAATTCAGCATATGAAAATAACAACGAAGGGATTATAAGACGGGAGTCATCATGTTTAATTTTAATATTTTGGGCTTTAGTATTGCTACTGTTTTATTTAGTCAAGGACTATATGCATCTTCAATGGTTGACTTAACTGATGATGAATTATCAAAAGTACAAGGACAGGCTTTAATGAGTCTCTCTTATATCTCTCCTGTTGATACAAAAAATTTAGAATCAACTCGCACAGGAAGTACTAAAGATATTGGTTTCTATAAATTAGGTATGGAAGCAGAAATTGAATTAAACGCAAATATTAAAAAACTACAGTTAGGCTGTGGTGGTGTAAATGGTATTGGTGACTGTGATATTGATATTGATAATTTAAGTTTAAGTGGTTTAAAGGTTGATAGTAATGGTAAACCTCTTGCAATGACTAATGAGGAAAGAGCTGCTTCTTCGGCAAAAATAACCAATCCATTTATTGAATTTGCAGTTAAAAATCCTGAGTCTGCTTCTATGCGTCAAGTTATAGGATTCCGTTTAAGTGCAGAAAAAGCGCTAGGATTATTATCAGCTGGAACGGAAAATACTGGAGTTGCAAATGGTATTAATACTATTTCTGGCTATATGAAAGTACAGTCTGACAGTTCAGGTATCATAAAAGGGTATGCAACGACAGCAGCAACGAGAGACAATCTTTATGGTACCTATTTAAATCCAAATGATTTAGTGATTACAGGTGCCCTAACAGCATTAGGTTTAAATGGAGCCGATTTTAAGACTTCTGCTGGTGGTTTTAATATTCCTCAGATTAATAATAACTATTTTGAAATTCCAGCAATTTTAGTTAATGAAACTAGAGCAAAGTCTAAAATTTTATCAGCTCCTGTAAAAGTCCCTAATATCTATATAGGTGGACCTGGTGATGCAAACTACCCTGTGAATGGGTCCGTGCAATATAACTCAAGTGGTCCACATGATCCAGCATACCCAGAGCCTTCAGCTATTTATTCACAAGGCGGTCGTGTTGAAGCAACAGTAACAAGATGCTATGGAATTTCTTGCGCTGTCGCGCAAGAAGGAGACGTATTCAAAAATGTTTATATGAATGGGCAGATTTCAAACATTACTGCAAATTTAAATCTAAATCAGTCTTTAGGTTTAATTCATAATTTACCGATTAACTCGCCATTTTCTTTATCTTTACAGCAACAAGCATTGCAGTGGCCAGGAGCGAAATCGGATGATGTTGCACAAAAAGGTTGGTGGATGTCATTTGCCGATCCAGTAAATATTGGATATGTAGTTCCGCAAGATCCTATTGATATTTCTCCACTTTTCCCTCAGATTGCAAGTGCTGTTTCCTACTATTTACGCCGTGGTGGTGGTAATGAAGCAAATACAAATGATCTTGGGGGCTTGTTAGGAAGTGGCGATTTAACAGTGAATATCGGAAATATCGATTTAAGAAATAGTGCGTTAAACTTAAATATTAGTAACCTTAAATTAACAAATCAAAATTTTGCACCTAACTGTTGGGGTGGTTTGAAGTTTTGTTAATAGCTATTTTCGGGAAGAAAGTGGTGGTTTAGTAATCAATAGCTGGTTTTGATGCTATAAGTAAAGGATATTATAATGAAGAAAATGATGATTTTGCTCCTGTTCAGCACAAGTATAGTACATGCTGAATTAAAAACTTTGGATAGCCAAGCTTTGAGAGAGGTTGAGGGGCAAGCTGGAGCAGATTTGTCATTGAAATTTTCATTAAATCATACCAGTACTTATCAATTTGATGATGGTGTTGGTGGTGTTTGCGATAAGACAGCGAATAATAATACTGGTTTAGGTTATTGTCATTTAGGACTTTCGGTAAATAAACGATTTGTTAGTAGTCGTGTGCAAGGAGCTAACACTTTGTGGGATGTACCAGAAAGTGATCCAACTTTAGCAAATCCAGCAAGAAAATTATGGTTAGTTTTCAAGGGAATACAAGGAACTGTTGATATTCAAAAACTAGGTTTAGATGGTGTTGATTTAGTATATCAGAATGATGGTGGAATTGATCAGATTAAACCTTCTATGCAACTTAGCCTTGATGCTAGTATGCCTATTTTAATTAGAAATTTTGGTTTTAATGCACTTGCGATTGAACAAGATGATTTTACAAGTTATATCGATTCAAATGGCAAAGTGGTTGAAGGTTCTGCTAGTACCCCACCAACTAGTGGGTATGGATATTTAAAAGCAACGACTTATAACGCAACGAATGCTGCAACATCGTTATATGATCAGGGTAAGGAAACTGGGTTTGTTGGTATGAGAATGAATGGTAATCTTGCTATACAAGGTAAGATCATGATGTTTGGTTGTGATAGCAGTCATCCACGTTGCTAGAGCTAGAGATTATCAAGGATTGAAGTGATGAAAAAAAATAACCAAAATCACAATACAGCATGGTTTGCATTGAATACTTTAGCAACAAGTATGCTACTCATCAATTCTGCGCATGCATTACAAAGCTTAGATGATAGTGCATTGCGTAATGTTAATGGTCAAGATGGAGTTCATATTTCAACCTCTTATGATGAAATTAATGTTGATAAGCTTTATTGGCAAGATAATGCTGGAATAGGAACTTCGAGTAGAACAAATAGTAATTTACAAGCGACAGCTGAAAATTTTAAGATTCAGTCAACCAATGCTAATGTTTCAAACTTACCTATTTCAAATCGGACTCCAGGGACAGATTATAAAATAAATATAGGCAGTGGTAGCGGTAGTGATGCTGGTAGAACTGGACTAGATTTAGCCATTTCGGCAAATCCTTCTTTAATTACAATTGATCAATTTAAAGTATGTGACACTGAGTCTACTCAGCGTTGCAGCGCCCCAATTGGGAATATGGCAATTCAAACAAGTTCAGTTATTGATCTTAATTTTAAGACTCGTGATGGACTTTTTAGTAAAGATAAGCAAGCAACTTTAGATTTAGGATTGAAAAATGCGAATATCTATTTAGGACAAAAAGATGTTAGTAATGAGCTTAATCAACTCATACTTAAGAACTTTAATTTTAACTTTTTAGGTAAAGGCGTTATGTTTGTAGATGCCATTGGTGGCTTTAGATTACAAACTAATTCCGACGGTGTTGGTAAAGCAACAATTGCATATAATTCTAATGGCACAATAAATTTAGCATCTAGTACTCAACCAGATGCAACACATGGATATGTTGATTTTAGAAGAACTACAGATTCTGCATCTAGTAATTTAAGAAATACTGGCAGTTATGGTAATGGTGTAGTCGGTGCTGGTGGTGATACAACAAACTCAGGTTTAAATTTAGAATTTTTACTGAATAAAGATGTAAGCAAAACTTCACCTTATGTTCTTGATGGGACTAATAGTCCAAGTAATGCCAAGGGATTAATACGTGTTGGCGCAAGTGGTCGAATGGTAAATGGTTATTTACAGTTGAGAGGCTTGAATACAACAAATAAGAATAATCCAGATTATACTGGAGTAAATTATGGTAAATCTGATCAAAGTAATATTGTTGGTAAAACTAACAACTTAAGCACTGATTTATCATTAGCAGCAAATAATCCTATTACTACAACAACTGGAAATAATATTATGGGGAGTACAGGTATTGCTTTCCGTATGGCTGCTGAATTTACTAAAGATAATGATCCAATGTTGGGGAGTGATGGTAAGGCAACTACGCTAGAAATTGGTAATGCTGGTCTAAATACTTATGGTTTTGAATTTGGAAATTTAACTGGATTAGTAGCGACTGATCGTGGTTCATTTGATAGTGGCAATGTATATGTGAATCTAGCTGATACTCGAACAGTTTTATTACCTGCAAATAAACTTTTCCAAACCAGTCGATTTGGTAATGGTAATTTTTTAACTAGTAATAATGATTATATTCAATATATCTATACAGACACTCCAAATGGTATCGCGGCAAATCAAAATCCTTATAGTTTACTAGTAGCGGTTCGAGGTGCTGAATTCCAAGCAATATCTCGTCTAGGTCGTTTTACAAATAGTGCTCGAACAAATGATGCAACTGGTGCAGCAGTTCCAAATATTGCAGAGCATAATGGAACAAATGAGTGGGGACTTGCATTACCGTTCTATAACCTGAATGCCAATATGGCAATTTTTGGTACTAATGTCGATGCTTCAACAGCTTATGCATATACATCTGATTATAAAGGCTACAATAAATCAAGTACAAATAAGGTTGTTGTAGGTTCTGGTCTAACGCCACGTTTAGGTTTTTCAATGGCGATGAGCACAGAGGGTGTAAGCTCTGATGGTAGCAAAACGACATCTATTATGGTTATTGATGGTAAAAAGATAGGTGCGAATAATCAGCCTGTTGATTACTATATGGGACTACGTAATATTGACTTGTTGTTAAAAGGGACAGGTAATATTGGTGTAGAAAAAGGCAGTCTAAATGTTAGTTTAAAAGATTTATTAATTGTGGCTGCTGCGCAAGTGGCTGCTGGTTATTTACCAGGAACAACATATCAAAGTTGTGTGGCATCGATTTCGAATGCTGGATGTAGTGCAACTCCAGCAAATAATAAAGTAGCATTGAATAACTTTGCGACTTCGAATGATGTGTTATTCGGTATAAAACTACGTGCTGGTGGTAGCATGGACTTTTCACTTATTCCGAATAGTGAATATCAGTCAGATGGTACGGGTAGTAGTTTGAATATTGTTGGTGATTTTACCTTAGATCCAAAACAAGGGAATACCATTCAAATTAGTGATCCTCTTGATGGCTCTACAATTGGTTTAGATAATTTAACGGGTAAAATGGCATTTAATAATGCAATTGTTATTGCGCCAAAAGCCAATCAAAATGGTGCTGAAGGGATGGTTAGCTTCAACTCATCATTTACATTTAACCCAGATCGAACAACCGATGGTGTATTTCGTGCAAGAGATATAAATCTGTACCCACCGAATACTGGTGCAGGTGCTCGTTTGGGAGAGTTAGCAATCACTGGTGGTCGCTTAACGAGTCAATTTGGTATTATGCCGCGTAATTAATATGTGCTTCATCTGTTTGGTCTAAAAAGAGTTGAATAGATGATTAGCTATGTTAATCTACTGAATATATTTTAAACATTTGTCTACGGATTAGGGCAATGAAAAAAAATAAAAAGCTAGGATGTCTATCGTTACTGCTATTAAGTCCATGTACTATGGCGATGCAACCTATGGATGACCAAAGTCTTGCTACAATGACTGGGCAGGATGGTTTGACTATTCAAGCGCAGGCAAATGTTGAATTCAAACAACTTTCTATGATAGATAATGATGGTTTATCTTATGGAAGTGGCTCTACTTTATATACATCTCCAGACTATACGAAACGAGCAGGTTTAGTGATTGGAGGGCAAACGTCTTCTAGCCCTGTTCGAGTTGTAGGGCTAAATGGTTCTAGTGAAACTATTCTTGGATTCAACGCTGTAATTGATTCAGATGCTGGAACAGTCGCCAATAAAGGTGCTTTCACAAATATTGCTTTATCTTTTAATAATAATATTACAGGAATTCGTATTTCTCCTTTTTCTGTATATGCTGCTAGTGAAGGTACTCTCTCTGATATCATTAGTAATTCATACAGTAAAAGTACTATCTATGATAGTTCTACATTAAAACCTAAAGCAGGTTTAGTGAAAGAAATAGTAAGAGTTGGTGGTGCAAGTGGGATAGATATCGTTTTTGCCGCTAATAAACCAACAGTAAATATTCAATTAGGTGCAGCACCACAAGGGCATATGGTTATGTTTGGTGGTGCAATAAATTCAATTTGTGGTTCAGGTAGTGGTTGTAATATAGTTGCTGTTTCTGACTATGATGGAAGCAATAATCCATATGGTATCGGTTTTGATTTTCAATTTACGGGTTATAATAATTCACCTTTTGGGCTGACTGGTTTTTATGCTGGTATTGAGGGTAAAAATGGCACAGATTCTGGTGGGTTAGTTTTTGGGAATTCGGGAGTTTCAGACAAATTTAACTTGAGTTTAAATAACGTAATTTTAGGGCAGTCTGGAAGTCCGTCTACGACATATCCATCAAGTACTTTTAATGGATTGCCAAATGCTTCAATTGGAAGTATAGGTGCTGTAGGTGCATCAGTTACTAACTTAAAGATGAAAGTTAGTGGGATGTAATAAGTTAGTCATTTTATTAAAGCGACCTCAGTCGCTTTTTTTATCAATATACTCTTATTAAAAAAGGTCAGCTCTGCTTCAAGTAATTAATAATCTCATCTAGTTGTTTCTCTTTCTTTACTTTTGTCCAAAGCTCTTGAGCTTCAGGATAGGCTTTGGTCATCATACCTAACCATTGCTTATAACGACCAATCATTCCAATTTCAGTTTTAAATTGACCGCTTAGAAATCGTTGTTGGAGTTCAACTAAATCTTGCCAAGAAAGGATTGAATTATCATTATTTTCACGAATACATAAGGTTAAATCTGGTGTTGTAACCGCACCACGTCCAATCATAATATCTTTGCAATCTGATTGCGCTATACAAGCTTTGGCATCTGTATTATTCCAGATTTCACCGTTGGCAATGACATTGATTTTTAGTGCCTCAGTAATTGGCTGAATTTTTTCCCAGTAAGCGGGTGGGGTATAGCCATCTGCTTTGGTACGCGCATGTATGGTAAGCCAATTTGCACCAGCATCTTCTATCGCATGTGCATTATCTAAAGTGTGGTTTTCATCTAGATAGCCCAGACGCATTTTAGCTGAAACGGGTATATGTGCAGGTACAGCATCACGAACTGCTTTAACTAAGAGGTGTACGGTTTCAGGTTCATCCAATAGAACAGAACCGCCACGATGACGATTGACGGTTTTGGCAGGGCAGCCAAAATTGAGATCAATCGCTGGAGCGCCAAGCTCGACTACTTTCGCTGCATTTGCTGCTAACATTTCTGGATTATTACCAAGAAATTGAACATGAACTGGTGTACCAGCTGCAGTTTTACCTGAGTTTTTGAGTTCGGGACAAAAACTATAATAAATATGATCTGGAAGAATACTATCGGTAATACGAATAAACTCGGTTACGCACCAATCAAAACTGCCAACATGAGTGAGCACATCACGCATGATCGGATCAGTTAGACCTTCCATTGGAGCGAGCACAAGTTTCACGATGATTATTACCTAATGAAGCGAATACTGCGTTATACGCATTTTCAGATAGGCTGTCTACTAATGTTTGAAAAGTGTTTAAACAGATTTAATTGAAAAATTAACCCATAAGTTGTCATCATCAAAATTTTCAACAAAAAGTTTAATTTTTTGTTGAGGGTACATATTTGATGCACCTAGAACAGATTTACAATCGTTGTAGTCAACGAAACCAAAAAATTCTTCATTATATTGAACGATTACTCCTTGAGGATAAAAACAAACAATTTCGGTTTCGATCATTTCCCCGATTTTGAATTTGTTTTTTAATTCGTTCCACCGCTTTAAATATTTAGATATCGACTGATCCCAGAAATTTAAAAATTCTTCTTTTTTTATTGGAGTCAACATATCTAAGCTTTCGGAGAAATTACCTTCGGGTAAGAAGAAATTAGTTTGCTCTATGCTTAAATTTGTATTTATACATTCTGATGAGTTAACAAATATCGACTTTAAACAATAATATTCCTGATCAAATTCATATAAAGTTATCTCCCCATCTGTATCTATATATTTGTAATATGAATACAAAGTTATTCCTCAAATGGCTAAGTGGTGTTGTTCAGCGTCCCAAAATCATTTCTAAAACAAACTTACTACCGATAAAACCAATTGCAAGTAAGATAAAACCTGTAATGGTAAAGCGAATTGCTTTGCGTCCGCGCCAACCGAATTTGTAATGGCCAATTAAAAGCGCACCATATAAAAACCATGAAATAATACTAAAAGCGGTTTTATGAGCAAGATGTTGAGCAAAGAAGTTATCAATTGTAAAAAAGCCAAAGAGAAGTGCAGCAGTGAGTAAGCCAAAACCTGTAATAATTAAATCAAAGAGTACCGATTCCATCACTTGGAATGGTGGAAGTAAGTTAACCCAAATTCGTCTTTTTTGTTTCTTCTTAAGTTCTCTATCTTGAAACCAAAGCAATACGGAATGAATAGTTGCCATTAGTAAAACAGCATAAGCTGACAAAGAGAGGATGATATGAAGATCTAAACCTAAGCTATGTTGTTCAATGACTTGGTTTGGTTGACTAAAAGCATATCCTAAAATTAAACCAATTACGGCAACAGGAGTGCCGATTAAATTTAATGGCAAGATTGGTCGAATGAAACTTAAAATTATACTGAGTGCTAACATCAGCCCCGAAGTAAATGACATTAGGTTAAATACATCATAATTCACGCCAATTGGTGTCATCATGTCTTGATAGAGCACCGTACTATGCAGTAGTAGCCCTAGACCAATCATAATCGAATAACACCAAAGATTTGGACTACGTTTTGACATCAAACGTATAAACAAATACCAAAAAGAACTGGTATAGGCTACAAGTGCCAAAATTGTGTAAACCAAGGGGAGACTGATCATGTCAAACCTTTTTCAGGGGGTTGAATAATATTCACTATATAAGATGTAAATTCGCTTCGAACTACAGTATCCTATAGCATCTTACGCATAAATTTTCTATTTTAAGAAAGATTTTTTTGCAACTAGCCATTTTAAGCGGATTTCGCAATGTTTGATACCTTAACAGAACGACTCACACAGAGTTTAAGAAATGTTACTGGCTCAGGGCAGCTGACCGAAGACAATATTAAAGATACCTTACGTGAAGTACGTATGGCACTTCTTGAAGCCGATGTGGCATTACCTGTAACTCGTGAATTCATCGCGAAGGTTAAGGAAGAAGCTCTCGGTCAAGAAGTCATGACTCAGCTTTCTCCAGGTCAGGCATTTGTAAAAATTGTCTATGATGAACTCACCAAAATGATGGGTGAGGCAAATGAGACTCTAGATTTAAGTGCAAAGCCACCTGTCGTGGTTTTACTTGCAGGTTTGCAAGGTGCGGGTAAAACAACAACTGCCGCAAAATTAGCGCGTTTTCTGAAAGAGCGCCAAAAGAAAAAAGTAATGACTGTTTCTGCTGACGTCTATCGTCCAGCCGCAATCAAGCAGTTAGAAACCGTATCCAATGAAGTTGGCGTGGGTTTCATTCCATCGGAAGCATCTGAAAAGCCAATTGATATTGTTAATCGTGCGATTGAACAAGCTAAAATCCAGTTTGCGGATGTGTTGATTGTCGATACAGCAGGTCGTCTACATGTCGATGAAGACATGATGGATGAGATTAAAGAATTACACGCTGCAGTTAAGCCAACAGAGACTCTGTTTGTTGTCGATGCGATGACAGGTCAGGATGCTGCTAATACAGCAAAAGCATTTAACGATGCTTTGGCGTTGACTGGTGTTATTCTCACTAAAACTGATGGTGATGCACGTGGTGGTGCTGCGCTTTCTGTTCGTGCGATTACAGGTAAACCGATCAAGTTCTTGGGTATCGGTGAAAAACTAGATGCACTTGAGCCATTCCATCCAGATCGTGTTGCACAACGTATCTTAGGTATGGGTGACGTACTTTCTTTAGTCGAAGAAGTTGAACGCAAAATCGACAAAGAAAAAGCCGAAAAAATGGCGAAGAAATTGCAGAAAGGCGGAACCTTCAACTTTGAAGATATGCTGATGCAATTTGAGCAAATGAGCAAGATGGGCGGTATGATGGGCTTCTTGGATAAGTTGCCTGGCATGAGTAACTCTGGTATTCAAGATGCGATTGCACAAGCAAATCCTGAAAAGCAAGTGAAAAAAATGGAAGCGATTATTCAATCGATGACCATTAAAGAGCGCCGTAACCCAGATTTGATGAATCCAAGCCGTAAAAAACGTATTGCTGCGGGTTGTGGTATGGACGTTGCTGAAGTGAATAAATTAATTAAGCAACAAGCTCAAATGGCGAAAATGATGAAGAAATTTGCGAATCCGTCAGGAATGAGCAAAATGTTGAAGTCATTAGGTAATATGCAAAAACAATTTGGTGGCGGTAACATGGGACCTTTATTTGGTAGTAATGAACCAAAAAAATAATCTAAAGCTCTCTAGAAAAGGCGCAAATTGCGCCTTTTTACTGAATGCCCAACTGATTGAAGCTGTTCAGGCAGGGCATTTCCGTACTGAAGATGGATATTCAATGTTTCCTCAGTTGTTCCAGATACTTCAAACATTGGTTAATGCTGACTTAAGTTGAACGTAATTTTTTAGTCCTTTAAGTAAGAGATCAGATTCAATCAAAGGTCGATGGTGTTGCAGAAATTTGGCAAATATCTCAGCATCTCCGCCTGTTAAAATCAGGTGTTTAGGTGACTGTTGCATAATTTGATCAATGGTACTAATTAGACCTAGCAAGATACCGTGATGCACAGCATCAACGGTGTTGTGTCCTGGTTTCAGATTATCGAATGCAGAATCAGGAATTTTAATACCTTTGGTATTTTGAATCAGTGAATCTCGTTGCAAATATAAATTTGGCAGAATATAACCGCCTAAATGTTGTAACCCTTCTACTAAATCAATGGTCAGCGCTGTACCACAGCCAATCACACAAAAGTTTTGATCAGGTTTTGAAATTGCTAAGACCTGTAACCAACGATCAATCCCGAGTTGACTTGGAACATCATAACCACAACGAAGTCCTGCATAATTAGCATGTACCTGAGCGAAGATAATTGGAATTTCCAAAATATCGAGGATCATTTGAATACGTTGATTATTTTCTGTATCTAAAACAGATGAAATTCCAACCTGACTTAAATTTTGATGTCTAAAATGTTGAATTAAACCTAAGAGTAAATCGGCAGGTGACTGTAAGTGTAATTCGGCAGCATGTTCAAGCACTTGATCATTTTCGGTAATCCAATACTTTAAACGGGTATTACCAATATCCAACCATAGACTTTTCATAAAATGATCACTCCTTAAATGGGTGCGAGGCGTAAACGGCCTTGATAGAAGGCTTGAACATGATCGGTTTTAATGAGTACAGCACCATCATTGGAGATGCCTTGAAAACGCCCTTGAAGCTTACCTTGCGCATGTTCAAACTCAACTTGTTGATTCAGCCATATTGCATGATGGTTAAAGCGTTCAGCTAAATTATAACTGCCATGTTCAAACCATTGAGAAGCCTGTTGAATCGCAGTGTAAAGCTCAGCAATCAGTGTTAAACG
This sequence comes from Acinetobacter sp. 5862, assembly GCF_024494585.1. NCBI lineage: Bacteria > Pseudomonadati > Pseudomonadota > Gammaproteobacteria > Moraxellales > Moraxellaceae > Acinetobacter > Acinetobacter sp. 5862. The sequence goes on along the minus strand of NZ_JANHGP010000058.1, from coordinate 70,351 downwards.
ATCAGTATGAGCTAAACCGAGCATCGCCAGAGAGGTAATTGGCTGATCCGCATTTTCTACAGGGGGCGTGTTTAAGTTAATGCCTACGCCAACAATCGCTTGATGAGGGGATAGTGGTTCAACCAAAATTCCACCCCATTTGCCTTGGGCACTATATAAATCATTTGGCCATTTAATTTGTAAACTTAGACCTTGTAAGCTTGGCATTTGTAGGATGTTGAGTGCAACCTCTAGGGCAAGACGACCATCTAGCGCTGTCTTGCTTTGAATCAGTGTGCTTAAATAAATATTACCTTCAGGAGAAGACCATTGCCGTTGGTGCTGACCTCGACCTTGTGTTTGCTGTGCGCTGCATACCAATCCTGTGCTAATGCCTTTTTGTGCAATTTCACGCATATCATCATTTGTCGATGTTGTCGTCGTTTTGAGCAACACGATTTCAGGAAATTGATTTTTTGCATTAAGTAATTGCTGAAGCTGGCGAGTTGCTAAATCTTCCATTGTTTTATAAGTAGAGTGGTCATGTGTTTATGGAGTTAATCATATATTTGCTGATTGGCGCAATTGCTGGATTTACTGCAGGTTTGTTTGGTGTTGGCGGTGGATTAATTATTGTACCAATTTTATATATTGTCTTTACTCAAATGCATTATGACCCGAATGTGATTATGCATGTTGCAGTCGGAACTTCTCTAGCGACCATTATTGTGACTTCAATCAGCTCAGTGATGGCACATCATAAAAAAGGTGAGGTGTTGTGGCAGATATTCCGTAATTTGGCGCCAGGATTGGTGCTGGGCTGATGTAGGTCCTTTAATTTACCAGCCCATAATGTACTTCAATATTTGCGATCAGCGTCTCTACCAATAGCAAAACATCATCCTGTTGCCGTGCATCGATGAAAAACAGAGGGTAATTAACGCCTTGTGTTGCAAGCCAATCTCGGTACATCGAAAGTGTTCTTTCTGGTTTTTGATCAATATGAGTAATCGCAATCACAATATTATTGCCAAATGGTTTGAACGCTTCTACATACTGAGCTAGATCGAGTAGTGGATTTTCTGTGGCGTGGTCAATCATGATAATCGTACCAATTGCACCTTTGCAAATTACAGCCCAAATAAACTCAAAACGTTCTTGTCCAGGCGTCCCGTATAACCCGACTTTGACGCCATCATCTAAAGTAATCTCACCATAATCGATACCGACAGTGGTGAGCATTTTTTCATGCGATTCAAGATCAGTATTTAAAGCCTCGGTGCTGAGTACATCAATTTCCGAGAGGGCCTTTATCGCACTGGATTTACCTGACCCCATAGTTCCACCAAAGACAATTTTATATTGTTGTATAATCATAGAGTTATCCTAGGTTAGAAGCCTAAACGGTTACGTAATCGACCAAACAATTTTTTCATAAAATTTTGTTCAGTCATATTTTGGTTATTTTGCGGATGATAGTTGGCTTGATGATCTTTGATAATTTTGCCGTAATTTGCACCTAAACTTGCTGCAACAAATTGTTTGACACGCTGTTCAGGTAATTTTAATTGGCTGGCTACAACTGAAATTTCAGCCCCTTTAGCAAAACAAGCAGCCATACGTAAAATATCTTGTCGCTCAATTTTATTTATTGGTTGTGGCCAAATCTCTAAATAGAAACTTGATGCAGAGGGGGGGCAAAGTTCATTAAAATCTTTTGATGCCCAAAGTAAATTCCATAACCATTGTTTTAAATCTTGTTGTGGAGCCTCTGTGATCCAAAGTTGGTCATTTTGTGTGGCGTAGGTGTAATTTAAGCTTGGATCTGTATGTAATGTTTGTAGCGTTGGATTTTGCCAAACCCATTCGTTACGAGGGTCTGCAATTGCAATTAAACCATTGTGATCAAATAACTGAATTTTGCCATTTTTAGGATTTAGGATTTCTTGTAGAACTTCCCCGATTTGTTTCCGATGAATTGTAGTATTCGTTGCTTGAGGTGGGGATACTTTCTCTATCGTAGCATTTTTAGCTAAGCGCTCATTTAGCCATTGATGTAGTGAGTGAAGATGATTCAATGGTAGATATAGAATGTCATCTTCGATTGAACTATTTTTATCAGCATTATTGGCAATTTGTAGAACATTAATATGGTTATTGTTGATTAAACTTTTGATATTCGGTGAGTCAAAAAAGATATGATTGATCATCAAAATATCGAGATGTGGTTCAGCAATATTGCTCCAGTTGACTTGGATATGACTAGGAATAGCAGTTTGTATGTGTTCTTTTAATTCATTCAATGTTCTGAGACTGAGCCCAAAAATTGCGATATTAACAGCTTGATGAACACTCATAATGCTACTCATAATTACTGAGCAATTCAGTAAAATTAATAAAAATGGGCTTACATTGGTAAAAGTATTATTTTATGTGATTTATATCAATAAATTTTTGGTAAATAAACTAATTTTCAGATATTCGGTTAGCACAATTTCGTAAGCTTAACTCATTGATCTTAAAAATAAAGAATTTAAATTTTTAATCAAATATTTCCTTAAAATATTGTTTTTATCTTTCGATTGACTTAAAAAGCAATAAAATTGTTAGACAATGATATAGAATTTATACAACGAGATCAGTTAAAACAAAAAAGCGCAAATAGCATTGGAATATGCGTATAACAACGATAGCGAGGGGATCATGAATCTCGAAGAGGCTGATAGTCTTTCTGAACAGATTGCAAAATATATTAGTGAACAAATTATTAGTGGTGAGCTGGTTGAAGGCGAACGTATTCAGGAGCTGCGCATTGCGAAAGAGTTGGATGTCAGCCGTGGCTCTGTCCGTGAAGCATTGTTATTGCTGGAGCGTACCTATTTAATTGAAATTTTTCCACGCCGTGGTGCAATAGTCTCTGAAATGTCAGCTCAACAAGTCAAAGCTTTGTTTGATACCAATGTCATGGTACTTGGGCATATTGTGCAACGAATTAGTGAGACTTGGAGAGTTAACGAGGCTGAACAGCTACAGACCTTATTAGATCAACTGGTTGAATTTGTACGTGCTGGGGACATTGAAAAATTCTACGATTCGATTTTTAAATATTTAGCAGATCAGCATGATATGGTGGCCAATCCCTATTTAATGCAATTTTATAAAGAATTGTTGCCTTCGTTACGTCGTAGCTACTTTTTAACCTTAAATACTTCACGTCGTGAATTACAGGAATCTTTTACCCTGTTTAAGTTAGTGATTGATGCTATTTTGATCCGAAAATCACAACAAGCCGCTTTATTTATGGAAGATTTTTGTCGACACTTACGTAACCTTGTGTTGGAATCTCTGACACGTATGAAACAGATTGAATTGGCTTGGGCTAGACGCTCACGCCGCTAGTTAGGGCAGTATGCGTTTAAGCAGTTTAAAACTTTCAGGCTTTAAATCTTTTGCCGATAGTACTACATTACATTTCAAAGCAAACCGTACTGCGGTGGTTGGACCGAACGGTTGCGGTAAATCAAATGTCATCGATGCTATTCGTTGGGTGATGGGTGAATCCAATGCACGTCAGTTGCGCGGCGGTAGTATGCAGGATGTCATTTTTACCGGGACAGCCAAACGTAAACCTGTCGGGGTTGCCAGTGTCGAACTTCGTTTTGACAATACTTATGGCAAATTAGGCGGTGCTTATAATGCTTATAGCGAGCTGGCCGTCCGTCGCCAAGTCACACGTGAAGGTAAGTCTGAATATTTCTTAAATGGCACGCGTTGTCGTCGTCGTGATATCACCGATATTTTCTTGGGGACAGGCCTAGGGCCACGTTCTTATGCGGTGATTGAGCAGGGTATGATTAACCGTTTGGTCGATGCCAAGCCCGAAGAAATGCGCGTGTTTATTGAAGAAGCTGCAGGGGTATCACGTTATCAGGCGCGTCGTCGTGAAACCTTACAGCACTTAGAACATACTGAACAGAATTTGGCGCGTTTAGACGATATTGCCGCTGAACTAAAATCCCAACTTAGAACTTTAAAGCGCCAGTCTGAAGCCGCAATTCAATATAAGACCTTAGAAGGGCAGATTCGAACTTTAAAAATTGAAATCCTTTCGTTCCAAGCTAATCAAAGTCAGAAATTACAGCAAGAATATACTGTTGAAATGACGGCACTGGGCGAAAATTTTAAACTGGTTCGTTCTGAATCTCAAACCATTGAACATGATCTTGAAGCCACCAGTGCTTTATTCCAGCGTTTAATTCAGCAGTCTTCGCCTTTACAGCATGAATGGCAACAGGCTGAGAAAAAGCTGTCTGAATTAAAAATGACCTTGGAACAAAAACAGAGTTTATTCCAGCAAAACAGCAGTAGTTTGGTTCAACTTGAACAGCAAAAATTACAAACCAAAGAGCGTTTACAATTATCAGAGTTACAGGTCGAAACTTTAACAACTCAATTTGATGAGCAAAACGAAAGCTTACTTGCTTTAGAACAGCAGACACAAACGGCTGAGCAAAAATTTAGCGATGTTCAAGCACAACATAAGCAAGCACAACAGCAATTTGAACAACTGAAAATCCAAGTCGATCAGCAACAACAAAAAAAGTTGCAGATGGCAGCGCAAATTGAGCAGTTGGGTAAGAATGTGCTACGGATTGAGCAGCAAAAGCAGACCCTGCAAACACAAACCACTCAGATTCGTGCTCAGGTTCAGGATGATGAACAGGCGCAGTTAGAACAATTGCAGCAGCAACTGCACCAGGAAATTATTGCGTTAGAAACTGCGATTGAGCAATTACAGCAGGATGTCCAGACACAGCAAGATCAACAACAGTTGCAGAAGGCTGATGTGCAGAGTTTGAAAACTGAGATTCGGGTTTTATTGGCTGAACAAAAAAACCTGAATCAGCTTGTCGCAAAGCAAAGCCCGAAGCAGGATCAACATGCAGTTCGACTGATGCAAAGCCTACGTTTAAGCGCTCAAGCTAAAGCGCATGCAAGCATTATTGAGAAGTTCTTAGCCAAGTGGTTACAAGCGCAGTTGATTGGGAATGAGCAAGCCTTCCAAGAGGGTATCGCACGGCAGTTAAAATCATCACAACAGCAGCCTATTCAAATTGTAGAGCTGACTTGTTTGAGTGAGTGGATTGAGGCGCCACAATCTTCTTTATGGACAAATGTCGCCGTTGCAGAAGATTTAGCCACAGCATTGCGATATCAAGTGCATCTCCAGCAAGCACAATCTATTCTGACGCTTGATGGTTATCATGTCGGCTCAGACTGGGTGATTGCACTGCACTATGATGAAGATAGTCAAACTGCGCAGGGGATGCTCATTCATCAGGTGCGTTTAGAGGAAATTCAACAGCAACTGGCACAGAAACAACCCCAGTTGCTTGATTTGGAAAACCAGTTTTTCCAACAACAGCAAAGCCTGCAACAGCAACAACAAATCTTGCAGCAACAGCAGCAAAGTGTGAAACAAAAGCAAAAAGAGTTGCAGCAACTGGATGTGCAGATTGCCAAGCTACAAAGTACCGCACAGGCTTTTGTGCTGCAACAGCAGCAATTGGCAGAGCAACTGAAACAACTGAATGTGCAGCTTGAAGAAGATGCCATGCAGCGTGATGATCTGGAAATTGACTTACATGCATTGGCACTCAAACTCGAAGCAGTATTGCCAAATTATAAAACCTTGCAGTTTCAGGTGGAAAACTTGAATGAGCAGTTGGATGAGCAACAACAGCAGTTGACTCAACAACAACAGCAACGTGAAGCTTTACGCCGCCAGACCTCGCAAGCCAATCAGCAAATTGAATTGTTAGAGAAAGATATCTCGTTCCTGAAAACACAATACCGTCAAATCATCGAACAAATTGAGCAGGCGAAGAAGTTTGTTGATCCGATTCAGCTTGAGCTGCCGAACTTGGAGTCTGAATTTCACGAGCAATTCCAGCAAACAGAAAAGCTACAGAAAACATGGAATGAATGGCAGCTTGAACTCAATCAAGTACAAGAGAAACAGCAACAACTCACAGAACAACGTCATCAAGCTCAACAGAAAGACGAGCAGGTGCGTGAGCAGTTGGAACAAAAGCGTTTAGCATGGCAGGCAGCAAAATCAGATCGTGAACATTATCTGGAACAGCTGAAAGAATTAAATGCGGAAGCTTTATCTGATGTGTCGATAGAAATGAAAGATCATCAGCAAAAACTGGAAAAAGCGCAGCAGCAATTCGAGAAAATCGGTGCTGTGAATTTAGCGGCTTCACAAGAATACGAAGAAGTGTCACAGCGTTTTGATGAGCTGAGTCATCAGATGCAGGATCTACAAAATACGGTTGATCAGCTTAAAGATGCGATGAAAAGTATTGATCAGGAAACGCGTAAGTTGTTTATGACCACTTTTGATCAGGTTAATCAAGAGTTACAACTGCTATTTCCAAAGGTATTTGGTGGTGGTGAAGCGACTTTAAGCCTTGAAGATGATTGGCAGTCTGGGGTGAAGCTGATAGCACGTCCACCTGGCAAACGTAATAGTTCTTTGGCACTATTATCTGGTGGTGAAAAGACCTTAACTGCTCTGGCTTTAGTATTTGCGATCTTTAGGTTAAATCCAGCACCTTTCTGTGTATTAGATGAAGTTGATGCACCACTTGATGATGCCAACGTACAGCGGTATTGTAATTTGGTAAAAGAGCTTTCTGAACAAGTGCAATTCATTTACATTACACATAACAAATTGGCGATGACAATGGCAACTGATTTACTGGGAGTGACCATGCCAGAGCCGGGCACATCAAAATTAGTGACTGTCGATTTAGAACAGGCAAAAGAATACGGGTTAGTTGCGGAGTCCTAATATGGAAATGAATACAATAATAGGCATTGTTATCGCCGTTGTGATTATGCTCGTTGGTTTGATCATGATTTTAAGAAAACCAAAACCAGTTGAGCCTTCATTAGAAGCAGATCTTCATGTTAACCCTGAAAGTCAGCAACCTGTGATTCCTCGTCATGTGCGAGATCAACTTCTACAAAGCAATGTCGCCGCTACAGTTGAACGCGTTGAACCAAGTTTTAACACGGCACCGATTGAAGCAAAAGCGCCAGTTGAAACAACTGCTGCAGAAAATATTGTAAAGGCGAGTGAAACTGATGTTGTGATTGAACCTGAGCCAGTCGTTGAGTTCACTCCGAGTGCAAATAAACAAGAGACAATTCTTGAATCGCAGTCTCAAGACAAAGTTGAAGCGCTTTTAGCAATGCCAGAAAAAGCTGAGGATGAGAAAGCTGAAACAGAGCTTAGCTTAAACCCAAATATTGCAACTGTTGAAATTGAAGAATTTGATGGTGAAAGCAATATTCTGGATGTGCATCTGCATGAGCAGCAACGCTGTGATGATGAAAGTGCATTGGCGACTGCTGAACAGATCATTGCCCTTAATGTTTATCCAAACCCACGCCGTGCTTTGTCTGGTGATAAAGCTCTCAAAGTATTGTTGAAATACGGTCTGCGTTTTGGAGAGATGTCTTGCTTCCATCGTTATGAAAATACCGATGAGCCAAGCCCATTAATGTTCTCTGTATTACGTGTCACAGATAATGGACCTGCTGGTTTTGATTTGGAAAGTTTGTCGGGAGAACAAGTACAGGGATTAGCTTTCTTCCTTGCCTTGCCAAATAGCAAGGCCGTGACAGGCTATGACATGATGACCAGTATCGCAGGCTTAATTGCGCGTGAGATTGATGGTAAAGTTTACGATGAAAACAATCTTGAATTCACGCCGCAGTTGAAAGAACATTGGCGTCATCATGTGATTGATTATCGTCCAAATCAAGCAACCGTCTAATGAATCTTTTATAATAAATTTAGTAAAAATTATAGGGCGGTTTTTCCGCCCTTTTATATGGTGAAATTTAAATGGAACACAACTCGGTTATTGAGCAAATGCGTCAGTTAATTCAACTGATTGCAAAACATAATCATGCTTATTATGTGATGGATCAACCTTCCATTTCTGATAGTGAATATGACCATTTATTTCATCAACTGAAAGCCTTAGAACAACAACATCCAGAATGTATTCAGGCAGATACCCCGACCAATAAAGTCGGTGGTCAAGCGTTGTCAAAATTTGAAAGCGTGACTCATGCAGTGCCGATGCTGTCTTTAGGTAATGTCTTTAATCAGGAAGACTTGTTTGCTTTTGCTCGCCGTATTGATGAGCGTTTACCTAATCAAAAAGTTCAATATGAAGTTGAACTCAAGCTTGACGGTTTGGCGATTTCCTTGTGGTATGAAAATGGTGTATTGGTTCGTGGGGTCACTCGTGGCGATGGTGAGACAGGTGAAGACATTACTCAAAATGTTAAAACCATTCGTAACCTGCCCAAAGTATTATCCAGTCAGCATCAAACCATTCCAGAGTTTCTTGAGGTGCGTGGTGAAGTGCTGATGCCAAAGCAAGGCTTTGAAAAACTCAATGCCGATCAAGAAGCGAAAGGCGAGAAGACTTTTGCGAATCCACGGAATGCCGCAGCAGGAAGTCTAAGGCAGCTTGATCCAAATATCGCAGCCTCACGTCCATTGGCGTTCTATGCTTATGGGATTGCGCAGTGTGTCCCAAATCATGGTTTGGCTACGATGCACGATAGTTTGCATTGGCTGACCAAATTTGGTTTTGAAATTGCTGAACGTCAATTCTTGTGTGCTTCGATTGAAGAAGTTCAACAGCGTTATGAACAAATCCAACAAGAGCGCCCAGATCTTAAAGTCGAAATTGATGGTATGGTGATTAAGGTGGACAGCCTTAAACAACAACAACAACTCGGCTTCCTGAGTCGTGAACCTCGTTGGGCAACAGCTTATAAATTCCCAGCACAAGCCGCTTTAACCAAAGTTGAGAATATTGACTGGCAAGTGGGACGTACTGGAACACTTACCCCAGTTGCGCGTTTAGCCCCTGTATTTGTGGGAGGCGTTACCGTATCCAATGTGACTTTACACAATATTGGTGAAATCCATCGTTTAGATGTACGTGTAGGCGATACTGTCAGCGTCTATCGTACTGGCGATGTGATTCCAAAAGTTGAAAAAGTTTGGGCTGAGTTTCGACCTGCCGATGCAGAGATGGTTCATCTTCCGACCAATTGTCCAGTCTGTGATTCACCTGTAGTGATGCCAGAAGGTGAGGCATTGGCACGTTGTTCAGGTGGCCTGTATTGTGCAGCACAACGGATTGAAGCCATTCGTCACTTTGTATCCCGTAAAGCGCTGGATATCGAGGGCTTGGGGGATCGTTGGGTAGAGTCGTTATTACATCTCGATTTACTCAAAGATGTCGCTGATATTTATCATTTGCATGAACATCGTGACACCTTATTGACCATCGAGAAAATGGGTGAAAAATCCGTTCAAAATCTGATTGATGCAATCGAAGCAAGTAAGAAAACCACCTTGGCACGTTTTATTTATGGCTTAGGTATTCGTGGTGTCGGTGAAACCACCGCCCGTATGTTAGCCAATACTTTCCAAACTTTGGATGCTTTGAAAGTAGCCGATGTTGAAGCACTCAAGAAAACGCCTGATGTCGGTGATATTACAGCAGAGTGGATTGCTGACTTTTTCCAAGCACCACATAACATTGAAGTACTCGATCGTTTATTGGCAGCAGGTATTCATTGGCATGCACCGACTGCACCAACACGTCAACCATTGAATGGTGAAAGCTGGGTGGTGACAGGTACACTGGAAACCATGGGACGTGATGAGGCGACACAAAAGTTACAAGCTTTGGGTGCACGTGTCAGTGGCAGTGTTTCTAGTAAAACCAAATGTGTCGTTGCTGGTGAAAAAGCAGGAAGCAAATTGGATAAAGCACAAAAATTAGAAATTCGAGTGATGAATGAACAAGAGTTTTTAGACTTTTTGGCGCAGTATGAAAATTAATTTCTTTCTTCTCGAGTTTATTTAAAGTTGATCCTTGAGAAGAAAAAGGCGGCATGTTGATGCCGCCTTTTAATGTGTTAAATATATTTTTTAACAATCCCATCATCCAGCAATTGCTGGAAATGTTCACAAACACTTTCACGAATATTGCGATATTGAATCCCTAAATCTTTCACACTACGTTGTGAATTAAAGTAGATAGGATAACCCATATTCAGTTTTACAAATTGACGGGAATGTCCAAATACTGGTGCGATCAAGGAAAAAGCTGCTTTAGGCACGGTAAAATGTGGGAAAGGGTATCTGTAGCCAAATTTTTGCGTTAATGCCTTACCCATTTCGAGTAAGCTTAAAGTTCCACCACACACGATATAGCGGCCTTTTGCTGCTGGATTGAGTGCCGCAGCAACATGTGCATCAGCAACATCACGGACGTCTACTATACCATTCCACATTGGCGGCACACCAAATAATGTCGTGCCATTCCCGAATTGTTGTAATACTTCGATACTGCCTGATTGACTAGCATCAGTGAGTGATGGCCCCATCACTAACGCTGGGTTAATACAAACTAGACTCCAGCGATTTTGTTGATCGGCCATTTCCCAAGCTTTACGTTCAGCCGCGACTTTTGAATATGGATAGGGTTGGTGCGTTTCACTGCTGCTATTATTCCAGTGGCTTTCATCAAATTCATTATGAGCAGTATTTTGAATCTCAATCGCATCGCCATAGGTTGAGGCAATGCTTGAAGTGAGAACCACACGTTTAACTGATTCTGTACGATTTACACTATCTAAGACATTTTCTGTGCCTTTCACTGCAGGTTCAATAATGTCTTTGACGGCATCTTTATAGTTAGTGACTACAAAAGGGGACGCAGTGTGAATAACAACTTCACAGCCTTGCATAGCTTCATCAAAGGAATTTGGTTCGAGTAAATCTGCTTGGTAAAACTGGATTTGTCCTGATGATTTATTTGCTAGATCATACAGGTGCTGAATTTTATTTTTCTTAGATGGATCTCGAACCGTGGCATGAACGCTATAACCCTGATTCAACAGGCGTTCGATAATCCAACTCGCAATATAACCCGTTGCACCCGTGACCAGAATGGGCTTACTTTTATCCATTTTATTTCCGCATTGTGTTTTTGTGATTGATGTTATTTACCGAATTTTGTGTAAACAAACAACAGCCGAGCAGTCATTTTTTAATCTTTTTTGATCAAAATTGCAGTGGAATAAGAAGCATTGCGAATCGTTACAAAAAATCAAACAAATGATTTTCAATAAGATTATCTATTTTAAAAGGTTAAAATGATATGCAAATGCTTCTTTTATTTAGATAAATTAGGCGAATTAAAACTGTAAATGCGTATGTTTCTCATTTTAATTTTATAAAAATCATAAACTTACACAATTTAATTTTGCAAATATGATTTAAGTTCACCATAATATTATTATTCGATAGGAGTAAATATTATGCGTGGCAATCCAGAAGTCATCGACTATTTAAATATGCTCATTGGCGGTGAATTGGCTGCTCGTGATCAATATTTAATTCATTCAAGAATGTATGAAGATTGGGGCTTAAGTAAAATTTACGAGCGTATTGATCATGAAATGCAAGAAGAAGCTTCACATGCTGATTCAATCATTCGCCGTGTTTTATTTTTGGGTGCTCAACCGAATATGAATCGTGAAGACATCATTGTGGGTACAGATGTCGTAAGTTGTTTAAAAGCTGATTTAGCACTTGAATATCATGTGCGTGAAAAACTAGCGACAGGCATTAAGCTCTGTGAAGATAAAGGTGATTACATTAGTCGTGATATGTTGCGTCAGCAGCTTTCGGACACAGAAGAAGATCATACGTATTGGTTAGAAAAACAATTGCGTTTAATTGAATTAATTGGTTTGCAAAATTATATTCAATCGCAAATTTAAGATTTTCGAATAAATAAAAAACTCAGCAGGTGCTGAGTTTTTTATTTATAAATTATTTTTTAGTTTGTGCTTCTTTTAAATCTTTTAATACTTGATCAGCATGCGTTTGCGTATTCACACTTGTGTAGTGATACATAATTGCACCTTGAGGATTAATCAAGAAACTCTCACGTTTAGCAATTTTGGTAATCCCAAGGTTTCTAACAATGCCAAATTTTCCAGCAAGTTCGCCTTTTTCATCTGCCAAAATTGGGAAAGGTAAACCGAGCTTTTGTGAAAACTTTTGATGTGATGCAACATCATCTAAGCTAACACCCAGCACGACTGCATTCGACTTTAAGAATTGAGGATAAAGTGATTTAAATTGATTCGCTTCTTGAGTACATCCCGCAGTGTCATCTTTAGGGTAGAAATAAAGTACAATCCACTTGCCTTTATATTGGTTTAAAGTGTGCCATTTGCCACTTTGATCTTGCAGTTTGAAATCTGGTGCAGACTGTCCAACCCATTCTTTTTGAGCTGTATTTTGCTTAGAAAAAATAGAAGTTTGCGCTGTACTAAGGCTAGGGATGCCAAGTAAAAAAAACAAACTGCATAAAATAATAACTTTGGACTTTATCGTATTCATCATGTTGATCTCAAAGTGTAATAGACTCTACTTTAGCAAATTTCGAAATCATATGGGTTAGAAAATTCTCTAAAGAATTTTGATCCGTTTTATGGTGTCTTTTGAGCAAAGCATTATGAAAGGAATTGATTAGGAAAATAATGACTCGTATAAATCGGAGAGTATACTGCATTCAACTTTTTGGAATTGAGCAAGCGCGTGACTTATAGGATTCTACTCATCACGGGATGGGGCGGTGGTGCCGAATTATTAAAACCGTTACATGACGCTTTAGAACAAAAGGGACATAGCGTTGAGCGGATTAATATTTTTAATGTCTTGAATGATGACGTTTTACAACAGCATGTCGAACTTGCGGTTAAATATGATGTAATTATTGGATGGTCGCTTGGCGGACAACTGGCAACAATCTTGGTCAATCAAATACAACAACAATATGCTGAACAGAAAGTTTTAATCACTTTAGCGTCGAATCCATGTTTTGTTGCTCAAGCAGATTGGATGACTGCCATGCCTGTTGAAAGCTTTATGCAATTTAAACAATCATTTGAACAGGATGTCATTACCACGCTAAGACGGTTTGGTTTATTGGTGTGTCAGGGTGCAAGTTCTGCAAAGAAAGATTTCGTAGCTATGCAGAAATTGATTCGTCCGCAACCGATTACATTACTTAGGGACGGGTTACAGTTGCTAGAGCAATTAAACTTGGTTGAGTTGTATGAAAATTATCAAGCTAGGCAGTTGCATGTCTTTGCCGAGTATGATGCTTTAGTTCCTTACCAAATTATACAAAAAACTAAAGATTTAGCTGCAAATAATTCATCTATCGTTTCTGTTGAAGGAGCTTCACATGGTTTTCCATGCTTTATGGTGGAGCAGACTGTGCAAATAATTGAAGATTTTATTCAATAGACGGTTTAATCTTGCTTGAATTGAAAGTTCTCGCAATTTATTTTAGATTTTGACAAGTTTAAGATAAAAAGCTGTTGAGATTTATTGAACGTTCTAATCATTATTGAAATTTACTTTTAATATTCGCTATCGTGGAGGCGACATGGATGTCGCCGTTAGGCTGTGGCATCAAGGATGTGCCATCAGCCTAACAAAAGATTTTTGCTTACTTTTCATCTTTGAAAAGTAAGTACAGCTGAAGGCTTATCCTGAAATTGGGTGAGTACTCGGAATGACACTGTACAGCACATCGTTAAATATTGAATTTACAGAGGTAAAGGATGACAGATCCATTTGATTTAGAACATATATGGCATCCCTATACTTCGATGTTAAATCCACTGCCAACTTTTAAAGTGAAACGTGCCTATGGCGCAACCATCGAACTAGAAGATGGGCGAACTTTAGTTGATGGCATGTCATCATGGTGGTGTGCGATTCATGGCTATAACCATCCAGAACTAAACAAGGCAGTTGCTGACCAATTGCAAAACATGGCGCATATCATGTTTGGCGGTCTGACCCATGACCCTGCAATTGAATTAGGTAAATTACTATTAAAAATTACGCCGCCGAGTTTAGATAAAATTTTCTATGCAGATTCAGGTTCAGTTGCTGTAGAAGTGGCCTTAAAAATGGCCGTGCAATATTGGGCTGCGTTGAATCAACCCGCGAAAACCAATTTTATTACCACCCGTTCTGGCTATCATGGCGATACATGGAATGCGATGTCTGTCTGTGACCCAGTCACGGGGATGCATCAAATTTTTGGTACAAGTTTACCGAATCGAATTTTTGTATCCGCGCCACAAAGTCGTTTTGATGGTGAGTGGAATCCACACGATATTCAGCAACTCAAACAGCAGATTGAACAGCATCATCACACTATTGCAGCACTGATTATCGAGCCGATTGTACAAGGTGCAGGTGGCATGCGTTTTTATCATCCTGAGTATTTACGCCAAGCCAAGGCTCTGTGTGAACAATACAATTTATTGTTAATTTTCGATGAGATTGCCACGGGGTTTGGGCGTACAGGCAAAATGTTTGCTTGGGAACATGCCCAAGTTGAACCCGATATTATGTGTATTGGTAAAGGTTTGACTGGTGGCTATATGACATTATCCGCAACATTAACCAGCAAACAGGTAGCTGAAACCATTAGCCGTGGTGAAGCAGGCGTATTTATGCATGGCCCAACCTTTATGGCGAATCCATTGGCTTGTGCGGTTGCCTTGCGAAGTACACAATTATTGGTGGAACAAGATTGGCAAGCGAATATTCAACGGATTGAAAAGATTCTGGCTGAACAATTAACGGATTTAGCTCAGCTCGATCATGTTGCGAATGTACGGGTTTTAGGGGCGATTGGTGTGGTTGAATTAACCAGCAATGTCGATATGAAAACCTTGCAGCAACATTTTGTTGAACGGGGTATTTGGGTACGACCATTTGGAAAATTGGTCTATGTAATGCCGCCGTATGTGATCACAGATGACGAACTCCATTATTTATTAGCACAGATGAGTGAAGTGGTAAAAAATATGCAAGGAGCAAATGCCAATGTCCTTGCTTGATCATTATGCTGAGCAGCTTGACCAGTTCAAACAGCAAGGTAATTTCCGCCAATTTACTGCAAATCAACAGCAGGGAAAATGGATCACGATTCAAGATCGAACCATGTTGAATCTGGCATCCAATGATTATTTAGGCTTGGCTGCTCACTTAAATTTAAGAGAAGAATTTCTTGATACGCTGAAAATTGAACGAGCGCTCTTTAGTTCATCTTCTTCACGCTTACTGACGGGTAATTTTGCAGAATATGAACAATTTGAAAATAGCCTAAGCATAGCCTTTGGTCGTGCAGCTTTACTTTTCAATAGCGGCTACCACATGAATATCGGTATTTTGCCGGCCTTGTGTGATAGCAAAACCGTGATTCTAGCCGATAAACTGGTACATGCCAGTATGATTGATGGTATTCGTCTATCGAATGCTCAATATGTGCGTTATCGTCATAATGATTTGCAGCATCTGGAACAGTTATTGCAAAAGTATCATCAAGATGAACAAGTTGAACGCATTATTGTGGTGACTGAAAGTATTTTTAGTATGGATGGCGATGAGACGGATTTAGCAGCATTGGCACTGTTAAAGCAGCGCTTTGCCAAAACCATGTTGTATGTCGATGAAGCACATGCGATTGGGGTTAGGGGAGAGCAAGGTCTGGGTTGTGCTGAACAATATGGCGTATTGGATCAGATTGATTTCTTGGTGGGAACCTTTGGCAAATCAATTGCCTCAGTGGGCGGTTATATCATTTGTGATTCGATTATCCGTGATTATCTGATCAATAAAATGCGTCCATTGATTTTTAGTACCGCATTGCCACCGATCTTAATGGCATGGTCAGATTTTATTTTTAATAAAGTATTGAGTATGCAGCAACAGCGTCAGCACTTGGCCGAGATCAGTCAGTATTTACAGCAAGCGGTGATTGCAAAAGGTTTTTCAAGCCCATCGAGCAGTCATATCATTCCAGTTATCGTAGGTGAAAGCCAAGCGGCCATTGAAAAAGCACGCTATGTACAACAACAAGGTTTTTATGCTATGCCAGTACGCCCACCAACAGTGCCACAAAATAGTTCACGCCTGCGAATTTCATTAACCTCTTTGGTGCAAAAAAATGAATTGCAACAATTGGTGGAGTATTTGTGAGTATTAATAAAGCACTGGTTGCCCAACGTTTTGCCAAAGCACGGCAAAGCTATGTCGAGCATGCTGTGGTACAGAAACAGATTAGTGCACAATTATTTAAATACCTTAAAGTGTATTGTCCGCAGAACTTAGCCTCTGTGCTTGAGATTGGCTGCGGTTCGGGTAATTTAACTCACTTATTTCATTCTTATTTTCAAGTTGATCAACTATTTTTAAATGATCTTTATGAGGATGTCTATCAGCATTTTTCAACGATTGAAAATATAGCTTGGTTGATCGGAGATATTGAGCAACTGCATTTACCGCAGTCCTTAGATGCAGTGATTTCTAGTTCAGCATTACAGTGGATGACTGATCTACCTACGTTATTGCACCGAATTCATGATGCTTTAAAACCCAATGCATATTTCGGTTTTTCCACTTTTGGGTCAGATAATCTCACTGAAATTAAGCAGTTGACAGGGCAAGGCTTAAATTATATTAGCCTAGAGTTTTTAAAACGACAGCTTGAACAGCAAAACTTTGAAGTGCTGTTCATTGAGCAAGAAGTGAAGCAGATTTATTTTGATCATCCAAAATCGGTATTGCAGCATTTAAAAGCGACAGGCGTGACCGCAACAGCAAAATCGCATCGTTGGACTAAGCAATCGTTGCAGCAGTTTTATTTAGATTTTCAACAGTTTTATGGTGAGCAGGGTTTTAGCCTGACTTATCACCCGATCTATGTGATTGCGCGGAGAATAGCATGAGTGCAGCAATTTATTTTGTCAGCGGTATTGATACTGAAATTGGTAAAACTTATGCCACAGGTTATCTTGCCAAACTTTGGACCGAACAAGGGCAGCGTGTTATCACCCAGAAATTAGTACAAACGGGTAATGTGGATGTTTCGGAAGATATTGAAAAACATCGTGAAATTATGGGAAGTGGTTGGTTTCAGGAAGATCATGAAAAGTTGACCATGCCTGAAATTTTTACTTATCCTGCATCACCGCATTTAGCGACGCGTTTGGATGGGCGTGAGTTAGATTTTGCCAAGATCGAAGCTGCAACTAAAGAGCTTGCTCAGCGTTTTGAAGTGGTGTTATTAGAAGGTGCTGGTGGTTTGATGGTGCCTTTAACCACTGAGTTGTTAACCATTGATTATATCGTTCAGCATCAATTCCCTGTGATTCTGGTTACTTCTGGGCGTTTAGGAAGTATTAATCATACTTTGTTGAGTTTAGAGGCTTTAAAGCAGCGTGGTTTGAGTTTGCATGCTTTGGTATATAATCTAAAAGATGAATCCAAAGACCCTCTGATTTCTAAAGATACCGCAGATTATTTAAAGAATTATTTGGCAAGGCATTTTTCTGATGCTCAATGGATTGAACTGGAAAAGTTTAACTAACTTTAGGTATTTATTGTCTAGTAAATATCTACGATCGTGTAGGGCGGCAAGGACGTACCGTCAGTCTAACAAAAGATTTTTGTTACTTTTCATCTTTGAAAAGTAAGAAGGTTTCCCTATGATCGGATGAGAGCTTGGGGAGACTCCGTCAAGACCGCTTTCAGATTTAATCACTAAAGAGAAATCATAATGAATAAAAAGAATTTTATTTATATAACCCTCTGCCTGTCAGGTCTAATCTCGACAACTCACGCTACTGTACCCACAGATAAAACCATCATTAGTTGGATCACTAATTTACAAGATTCAAATGCTAATCCACCTCAAGCCATTCATATTGATTCAACCGAAGCCGTAAAACTGATCTCAGGTGAAGAAGCCTATTTATCGGGCGTGAGTTTTGACAATGCAGGACGTAATTTTTGGGCTGGTTATGTACTCACTCGTCCAAAATTAAAACAATCTCGAATTTTAAAGGAGTTTGGTGGTCAATCGAATAGCTTTAAAGTGTATTCGACCGTTTATAAAAGCAAACCGATTCAACTGATCGAATTTGAAAGTGCTGGTTCAGGACAGGGGATGGTCGAGTCGAGTAAAAGCTTAGTTTATTTCACGCAGTGGACAAGCAAACTGATTACAGAAGTGGAGGAATCTTCTTATGACGGTCGCTACGATGAAAAACTGGGCGTAGAAGATTGCCGTACTGGCCGAGACAATTCGGGTTATTTAAATGTCATGCCTTATTCACCTTATGTGATTCGAACGACAGTAACTGGAGATGCATGTAATAACAAACCACAAGGCTATAAGGTGAGCAGTAAACTGATTCCAATTGTGATTAATGAAATAAAATAGATAAACAAGAGTATGTTTTGATTGCTTGTTAAATTTTTTAGAAGAGATAATGATTTGATAAAAATACTGAATTATTAAATAGTTAAAGTGAGTTTAGTTATAAAGTTGAATACAATCTAAAAGTCTAGTATTTATTAAAAAACGATGATGTGAGCACTGATTTGAAGTCAACTTTTTTTACGGTCACTGTATTATCAACCGTTATTGCATTTATGCCGATGGGGTATGCAAAAACACCTGCTCAGGCAGATAAAGTACTCCGTGTTGCTTTTGAAGCCCCAGATGATGGTTTTGATATGGTTAAAACTTTTAATTTTTACAGCGGAAATGTCGCCGATGTAATTTTTGAAAGATTGCTTCAATACGATTATCTCGCTAACCCAGTAAAATTGGTTCCATCTACAGCAGAAAGCCTACCTGTGATTGAAAAAAATGATCAGGTTTATATATTTAAAATAAAGCCAGGGATTTATTTTACCGATGATCCTGCATTTAAAGGCAATCGTAGAGAGCTAGTTGCTGAAGATTATGTCTATTCCATTAAGCGGATATTAGACCCTAAAAATCATGCGCCTTCTTTTTCTTTTATTGATAACAAATTAGTTGGGGCAAATGCACTGGTGGACCAAGCCAAAAAAACGGGCACATTTAACTATGATGCCAAGATCGACGGCGTTAAAGCACTGGATAAATATACAATTCAATTTAAGCTGGCCCAACCTGATTATAATTTTCCTTATATTCTTGCCTATAGCACATTTGGAGCGACGGCTAGAGAAGTGGTTGAATATTATAAAGATCAATTAGGCATGCATCCTGTGGGAACAGGGCCTTATATGTTGAGTCGATATGTCCCACGTAGCAAGATTGAACTGATTGCAAATCCAGATTATCGCGGCTTTATTTGGAATTTTAAGTCCACTGGAACAGCGTGGGATAATCAACTCGTCAAGCAAATGAGTGGCAAGCGTATGCCACAAATTGGCAAAGTCAATATCAGCATTATCGAAGAAGAACAATCACGTTGGCTGGCTTTTCAGTCCAAACAACTGGATTTTGATAAGGTCACTTCAAGTGCAATTCCTAAAGTGCTTGATCAAAATAATCAGTTAAAAGCAGAAATGCAAAAGCAGGGTATACGTTTGTATGCCAATAAAGAGGCAGAGATCACCTATTCAATGTTGAATATGCGTGATCCTGTTGTTGGAGGGAATAGCCTAGATAAAATTGCGTTAAGACGTGCCATCGCCATGTCTTTTAATGTCAATGAATATATTCGTATCTTAAGAAAAGGTCAGGCGGTTAAGGCTGAAATGCTGGTACCTGCAGGCATTAATGGTCATAACCCGAATTATCGCAGTAGTATTGGTTATAACCCTGTTTTAGCCAATAAATTACTTGATCATTTTGGCTATAAAAAAGGCCAAGATGGCTATCGTAATTTACCCAATGGCAAGCCTTTAACCTTAAAAATAAATACCGAGAGTGGTACAGCTTCCGTGATGTATTCTGAATTGTGGAAGAAAAATCTAGATGCAATCGGGATTCGGGCAGACTTTAAAGTCAGTAATTTTGCCGATAACTTAAAAGCCGCAACCCAGTGTCAATACATGATGTGGAGTGGAGCATGGCATGCGGATTATCCAGAGGGTGAAAATTTCACGCAATTGCTTTATGGTCCGAATGTTGGTCGTGGTAATCAATCCTGTTATCAGTCAGCTGCTTATGACAATTTATATAAACAGGCGATGCAGCAAGCCCCTGAAAAACGTATGCCATTCTATGAAAAAATGAGTCGCCAAATTGAAGCAGATGGAACGTGGATTTTACAAGATACACGGATTCGGAACTGGTTGATTCAACCTGATGTGCAGGGATTTAAAGCTCATCCAATTATGAATACCAACTGGCAATACTTAGATATTGTTTCACCCAATCAAAAATAAGTGATGTGTTTATGATGATGCAAAATTTTAAACTTTCGATGCAACGGACTAGTCTGGTGCTGTTATTGGGGACAACATTAAGTCTAGGGGTAACGATTACAGAAGCGAAAAGCCCTGCCGATCCAAAAAAAGTGTTACGTTATGCTTTTCCCGTGGCTGAGACTGGATTTGATCCTGTTGCTGTACAAGATTTATATTCAGCACATATTTTGTATTCAGTGTTTGAAACATTATATACCTATGATTATTTAGCTTCACCCGCAAAACTCGTTCCAAATACGGCGGTGGCTTTGCCAGAAGTGAGTACCGATGGTTTGACCTATACCATTCGAATAAAAAAAGGAATTTATTTCACCCCTGATCCTGTATTTAAAGGCAAAGCGAGAGAATTAACTGCAGCAGACTATGCCTATTCTTTTAAACGTTTGCTTGATCCAAATCTACATTCACCCAACAGTTGGTTGTTTGATGGACGTATCTCAGGAATAGATAGTGCTATCCAGCAAGCAGCGAAAAATGGAAAATTTAATTACGATCAGCCGATTGCAGGGCTACAAACACCAGATCGTTATACTTTAGTGATTCGATTAAAAGAGCCAAATTATAATTTTCCAATGCTACTTGCACATCAACCAACGGGTGCAGTCGCGCGTGAAGTGATTGAACATTATCGTGATAAAGCAGGCTATGCGATGGGACATCCTGTAGGGACAGGGCCTTATGTTCTCGCACAATGGACACCAGGCTCGCGTATTATTTTGAAAGCAAATCCTGATTATCGCGGTTATACATGGAATTTTAAAGCGACCCATCCTGAAGATCAGAAAATCGTAAAGCAAATGCAAGGCAAAAAAATGCCGCAGATTGGTGTGGTTGATATTCAAGTGATTGAAGAATCACAGTCAGGATGGTTATCTTTCCAAAAAGATGGGCTAGATATATTTACTTTAGATGGTGAATTACCTGCACAAGCTTTAAAAGATGGTCAGTTAAAGCCAGAGTTGGCAAAAAAAGGGATTCAACTTTCACGTATTGCTGACCCTTCGATTGATTATTTGTATTGGAATATACAAAACCCTGTGGTCGGTGGCGTGAGTAAAGAGAAAATTGCTTTACGCCGTGCAATGGCGATGGCAACCTCTAAAGAGAAATTTATCAATATTTTAGCCAAAGGGAACGCCAAAAATTTAGAATCGCCGATTCCTTATGGTATCGCGGGGCATGATCCCAGTTATAGAAGCAGCATTCCGTATTCCGTCAAAGCAGCAAATTTATTACTAGATCGTTATAACTACAAAGTGGGCAAAGATGGTTGGCGGATGTTGCCGAATGGCAAGCCACTGGTGATTGAGTTTATGCCATCCAGTAGCAGTGCACGCAGTATGCAGATGGCAGAACTGTTAAAGAAAGAATTAGCCAATATCAAAGTCAATATGGTCTCTAAACCTGTGCCTTTTGCAGAAGGTTTAAAGGCTGAAAAACAATGTAAAACCATGTTTAAAGCTTCCGCTTGGATTGCAGACTATCCTGATGCAGACAACTTTGTGCAGTTGTTTTATGGCAATAATATTCATGCCACCAACCATACTTGTTTTAAATTGCCAGAATATGATCGTTTATATGAACAGTCATTGAAACTTGCTGATGGTCCTGAACGGAATTTGTTATATCGAAAAATGTCACGTCTTTTAGAGTTTTATGCCCCTGTACAATTCATGTCGACCCGTTACCGTACTGTCGTGGCTCAACCTCGAGTGATTGGCTATAAAAAGCATCCGATTCTGCCCGCAGAGTGGATGTATATCGATATTCAACAAAACAAACCATAGTGTCGAAAGAAGGTTCGTGAGAAACCTAAACAACATATGAATGAAATTAAATTGGAGAGAAATAATAATGGCGAAGAACATCTTGAAACGATCGACACTATGTCTGTTATCTATGGCGATCACAGGGATGAGTCAAGGCGTGTGGGCAGAAAGCACATCTGCTGTTTTACCTATTTTTAAACTGAATGACAGTGCAGAATGGTGCGATGCGAATTTACACAAGTTACAACAGCGTATTTCCCAATTAGAACAACAATCCATTCAACCGCAATCGACAGCTGCACCTGTTCTAGCTGAATGGGATCAATTGATGGCAAGTTTTGAGGACTTTTCTGGACCAATTAGCTTATATAGCAATGTGCATCCCGATGCGAAATTTCGTAAGGCTGCTGATGATTGTGAAGTAAAAATCAATCACTTGCAGACTGAAATTTATCAGAACCCAAAATTGTATCAACGAATTAAAAATACCAAAACAACAGATCCAATTGATCGTAAATATCGTCAAGATATTCTTGATCAATTTGAAGATACAGGGGTGCAGCTTGCACCTGAAAAACGAGCACGTTTAAAACATATATTGGATGAACTCACCAAACTTTCGCAAGAGTTCTCTCGTAATGTCCGCGACAATCCTGAAAAATTAGAATTCACACCAGCCGAATTAAAGGGACTACCTGAAAGTTATATTTCAGGCTTAAAGAAAAATGATAAAGGCAATTATTTATTGGGTTTTGAATATCCTGAATATCAACCATTTATGGAACTTTCAGACAGTGATGATGCAAGAAAACGTTATCAAACGGCATTTACACGTCGTGGTACAGAAAAGAATTTAGTCCTGCTTAAACAGATTGTCGACTTACGTTATGAATTAGCACAGCTATTTGGTCAGCCAAGTTATGCAGACTGGGCATTAAAGAAACGCATGGCGAAAACACCAAAAATAGTGAATAACTTCTTAGCAGATGTTCATAAAGTCGTGGCACCTTTAGAGCAAAAAGAGGTGCAGGAGTTACGTGCATTTAAAGCTAAAACCCTAAATATTTCTTTGGAAAAAGCTGAAATTAACCGTTGGAATGTGGGGTATTGGAGCGAAAAACTACGCAAGGACAAATACCAGATTGACCAAGAAAAACTGCGTGATTATTTCCCAACACTCGCCGCACAGAAATGGTTATTTGCAATTTCCGAAAATTTGTATGGTATTCAGTTTAAAGCCGCTAAAGTGGATACGTGGCAACAAGAAGTCGAATATTACGATGTTGTAGACCAAAAAACAGGTGAGATATTGGGTAGCTTATATATGGATAAGTTCCCACGTGAAGGTAAATATGGTCATGCAGCAGTATGGGGCGTATATGGGGGCAGTACGCTGAGTAAACGTAAACCAATTTCAGTATTAGTGACTAATTTTAATCGTAAAGGTTTAAACAGCAATGAGCTTGAAACTTTTGTGCATGAGTTTGGGCATGCTTTACATGGAATTTTGTCAAAAACCCGCTATTCAGGTCAGTCAGGAACATCAGTAGAGCGTGATTTTGTTGAAGCACCATCGCAAATGTATGAAGAGTGGGCGCGCCGTAAAGAAACTTTATCTAAAGTCGCTGACTATTGTGATCCTGCTTGTCCGAGAGTGGATGATGCACTGATTGCACGATTAAAAGCTGTGCATAATTATGGACGTGGATTAGGGTATGCACGCCAAACGCTTTATGCACAATATGATATGGCATTGCATGGCGCTGATGCACTCAAAGTACAGCCGATGGATGTGTGGAAAAAAATGGAATCCGCAACCGCTCTAGGCTATGTGCCGAATACTGAATTTCCTGGGCAGTTTGGACATCTGATGGGCTATCAAGCGGGCTACTATGGTTATATGTGGTCTGAAGTATTGGCTCTAGATATGTTGTCTGCTTTCGGTGATAACTTGAATAATCCAGAAGTGGGTCAGCGTTACCGCCAAACGATTTTATCTCAAGGCAGCCAAAAGAATGCAGCTCAACTGGTCAAAGATTTCTTAGGCAGAGAACCAGATAACAAAGCTTTCTTTAGTGAAATTACAGGTCAACGGGTCAAATAAGGATGTGCCATTATGCTTGCTTATGTCGTGCGTAGACTATGGCAAATGATCCCGACCATGTTGGGCGTCATTCTGCTGATTTTCTTCTTGTTTAACTGGGTGGGGGGAGATCCTGCATATATTTTGGCAGGGAAAATGTCTAGCCCAGAGCAAATCGAAAACATCCGTAAACAATTGGGCGTTGATCAGCCCTATTATGTGCAGCTGTGGATTTTTATTAAACAGATTCTGACTTTCGATTATGGTGCGAGTTGGAGTACGGGAGAGCCTGTATCACAGATTATCCTGACCCGTTTAGGGCCTTCACTGACTTTATTGATTCCACTGACGATTTTACAAACCGTGATTTCAATTATCCTTGCTTTAGCGGTTGCTTCAGTTCGTGGATCACTGACAGATCGTATGGTGATGATGCTGTGTACTATTGGCATGTCGATCAGTATTTTGGTGTATATCATCGTGTTCCAGTATGTGTTGGCATACCAACTCAGTTGGTTCCCCGTACAAGGCTGGAGTGATCAGTTTAGTCAAAACTTATTCCAATATTCTTTGCTACCTATCTTAATCATGTTGGTGGTGAGCATTGCCCCAACGCTACGTTTATATCGAAGCTTCGTCCTAGATGAAATTAACCAAGATTATGTGCGGACTGCGCGTGCCAAAGGTGTGGGGGGGTCTAGGGTACTGAGTGTGCATGTGTTGCGTAATGCATCGATTCCAATTGTCACTGAAGTGATGGCTAGTCTGCCTGCCTTACTGATTGGTGCTTTCCTGATTGAGCGATTCTTTGGTATTCCGGGTATCGGGCGTGAAATTATTATTGCGGTTGAGCGTAGTGATTTTCCTGTAATTAAAGCGATTACCGTATATATCGCTGTTGTGACTATGATTTTTAACTTGATCGCCGATCTGATTTATAAGCTCCTCGATCCTCGCGTACAGTTGAAATAGGAGGATGACAATGCTCAGTACAATTTTTAAAGGCAAATCCTCCTCAAGTGAATCTCCTGCATCAACAGGACTCTGGCAGTTGGCATTGAATCGATTGAAATCAGATCGAATCGCCGTGGTTTCTTTCTTGGTGGTGCTGTTTTATTTCATCTTGCTCGCGTTATCAATGACAGGCGTGATTGCTTCCAATTGGAATAAAGAAGTTGCTGTCAGCTACGCGCCACCGACATTTTTAGGGGCGGATACTGAGTCAGATCAAATGAAAGACAGTAGCAGTAGCCAGAAGATAGAGGCATTACCTGAAAATCCAGTTGATCCATTGAAAGATGTGATTCAACAGCTCAATGCCGAAATTCAGGCTGAACAACAAGGTAGCTCAGTCATTGATAATTATGGTGTGGTTGATCCTTTAGCAGAGGATATGCAGCAAATTGATCAACAGCTTGGTGGGCATCTACTTGATCAAAAACAAGAGTTAAAAACCACGTTGCCTTTTGGGGCAGATAAGTGGGGGCAAGATGTGCTGCTCAAAACTATTAAAGGTGCTGAAACCTCAATTCTGGTCGGTTTGTTATCTGCTTTATTGGCTGTGGTGATTGGTACTTTTCTTGGCGCGATTGCAGGTTATTTTGGCGGTTGGATTGATGATGTACTGAACTGGTTCTATAACATTTTCACTTCGATTCCTTATCTGCTATTAGTGCTCGCGATCGCTGCGGTACTCCAACAAAAAGGAATTTTGTCAATTGTTTTGATTTTAGGTCTAACGGGTTGGACTGGGGTATTTCGTTTGGTTCGTGCTGAATATATGAAGCACAAATCGCGTGAATATGTACTTGCTGCCAAAGCCATTGGAGTGAGTCATTTACGCCGTATGTTTGTGCATATTTTCCCGAATGTCAGTCATATCGCGTTGGTTCAAATTTCGATTCTGGTGGTGTCATTCATTAAATCTGAAGTGATTCTGAGCTTCCTTGGTTTTGGTGTGCCTGTGGGGGTGGTGTCATGGGGCAGTATGTTGAATGAAGCACAAAGTGAATTGATCTTGGGTAAATGGTGGCAATTGGCAGCGGCATCTATCGCAATGGCGGTGTTGGTTACTGCATTCTCCATGTTTACCGATGCATTGCGTGATGCTTTAGATCCTAAGTTGAAATAGCGGAGAAAAAATATGCAACCTCAAAATGAAACACCGCTATTACAGGTAGACGATCTTCAGATCAGCTTTAAAGGTGAAAATAAACAATGGATCGAAACGGTTAAAGGAATTTCATTTTCAATTCCTAAAAATAAAACCGTGGCTTTGGTCGGTGAGTCGGGCAGTGGTAAATCGGTTACTTCCCTAGCGGTGATGGGTTTATTACCGAAAGGACAAAGTCAAATTGCAGCGCAAAGTCGTATTACTTTTGAGGGTAAGGATTTACTGAATTTATCTGCAAAAGAAATTCGGAAAATCTGTGGTAAGGAAATTGCCATGATTTTCCAAGAGCCGATGTCTTCATTGAATCCTGTATTCACGGTCGGAGATCAGATTGCCGAAGTGCTATGCATTCATTTAGGCATGGGACGCAAGCAGGCCAGAGTACGAGTGCTTGAGTTACTTCGAGAAGTCGGTATCCCTGCACCTGAAACAAAAATAGATGCTTATCCAAGTCAGCTTTCTGGTGGTCAGCAGCAACGGGTTATGATTGCGATGGCAATCGCCTGTGAACCAAAGCTATTGATTGCGGATGAACCGACCACAGCTTTGGATGTCACTATTCAAAAGCAAATCATTGATTTGTTGGAATCATTACGACAACGTCACCAAATGTCGATGCTGTTCATTACCCATGATTTGGCTTTAGTGGGTGAAATAGCCGATGAAGTGATTGTGATGCGGCATGGTGAGATTCGGGAGGCAGGCAAGGTTGAGCAGGTATTGCAGCAACCCAAAGATGTGTATACCCGAGCCTTGTTACATTGCCGTCCACAGTTGTCCTCACGTCCATACCGTTTACCTGTGACCAGTGATTTTATGAAGCAGGACGAAAATGGACAATTGATTGAAGCAACCAATTTGTCCGAATTAAATCTGAAACAGCGTGTCCGTGGTTTGTCTGGTGATGAGCCGATTGTGCTTGATGTTAAAGATCTGAAAAAGTCGTTTTATAGCCGTAAAGGTTTATGGGGGCGAGAGGAATTTCAGGCGGTCAAAGGTGTATCTTTTCAATTGGCTAAAGGTAAGACTTTGGGCTTGGTCGGTGAATCGGGTTCAGGCAAAACCACCATTGGTCTATTGCTGATGCGCTTGCACGAAGCCACAGGTGGGCAAGCCTTGATAAATGGTAAAGATATTCTGTCCATGACCGAGAAAGAATTTTCCCAGTACCAGCGTAAGATTCAAATTATTTTCCAGAACCCTTATGCTTCACTCAATCCACGCTTTACCATCGGGCAGATTTTATTGGAGCCAATGCGGATTCATGGCATAGGTCAGAATGATGCTGAGCGCAAAAAGATGGCTTTGGAGTTACTGGAAAAAGTCAGTTTACCTGTAGATGCCTATGACCGTTATCCGCATGAGTTTTCTGGTGGGCAGCGGCAACGGATTGCCATCGCACGCTGTCTGACTTTAAAACCTGAGATTTTGATCTGTGATGAATCCGTTTCTGCCTTAGATGTTTCAGTGCAGGCGCAAGTATTGAATTTATTGCAGGACCTACAGGATGAATTTGGTTTGAGTTATATCTTTATTTCGCATGATTTATCTGTAGTGAAATATATTTCTGATCAGGTAATGGTGATGAATCATGGTGAGTTGGTTGAAATTGCCAATTCGGATGAGTTGTATTTACATCCACAACATGAATATACCAAGAAACTGCTCAATGCCATTCCGCAGGGGGTAAACCATCATCATTAAAATTCAAGCATAAAAAGAAACGCTCTAATCAGAGCGTTTTTTATTTTAAAGCCAAGAATTAGAATTTCTTAAAGCCTTTGTTAAAACCAATGGTTTTGCGGCCATTGTTATTATTGCCATTGCCTGAACGCTGCTCTTGTTGCTCATCATCACGGCGCTGTTGACGTAGATAGCCACCACGACGTGCTGCCAATGGTTTTTCTGCCATTTTTTCAGTACGACGTTTTGCCATACCAAACAAGCCAGTACCTTGACGTGGTTTTAATTCAACTGATTTCGCTAAGTTGTCGATATCAGTTTTATCTAATTCCATCCAACGACCTGTACGTAATTCACGTGGCAAAATGACAGTGCCATAACGGGTACGTAACAAGCGACTTACTTTTAAGCTTTGTGATTCAAAGATACGACGTACTTCGCGATTACGACCTTCTTTCACCACAACTTGATACCAACGGTTGATACCTTCACCGCCAATTTCAGAGAATGATTCGAATTTGGCTGGACCATCTTCAAGCTCAACACCTTTCAGCATGTTATTACGAATTTGTGGCGTGACTTCACCCATCACACGTACCGCATATTCACGCTCAACTTCATTTGAAGGATGCATCAAACGATTCGCAAGTTCACCATCATTCGTGAATAACAATAAACCAGTACTGTTAATATCCAGACGCCCTACCATTACCCAACGGTCATTTGCGATTTGTGGCAAATGATCAAATACAGTTGGACGTTTCTCAGGATCATTGCGTGAGCAAATTTCACCCTCTGGTTTATAGTAAATGAGAACACGGCGGCGAATTTCATCTTCTACCTGAAACTGAACCTTACGACCATCGATACGGAGTTCATCTGTAGGTTCAATACGTTCACCCACTTGAGCAATTTTTCCATTGATACTGACGCGACCAGCAGCAATGACTTCCTCCATATAGCGACGTGAGCCTAACCCGACTCTCGCTAAAACCTTTTGTAATTTTTCACTCATGACAGCACAACCTTAGACATAATAATCAACAGTTCACCTCTCAAGACTTCGGTGCATGTGCATCGAGTGTCATGAATGCTTCCTTGGCGTTCTGCAGGGGAGGCAATTGACCTAGCGAGGCTAAACCAAATGCATTTAAAAATTGGGGCGTTGTGACTAACAACGCAGGTCTTCCAGGTAAATCTCTAAAACCAGATTCTTTGATCCAGTTCCAGTCAAATAAGTTTCTCAAGATCTGACTATTATTCGATACACCACGAATCTGTTCAATATCAGCACGTGTAACAGGCTGATGGTATGCAATCACGGCGACTGTTTCGAGTAGCGAGGGTGACAACTTGGTCGGGCGTTCAGGCCAAACCTGCGCAATAATATTGCGATACTTTGCTCGTACCTGAAAGCGGAACCCTTGAGCCGTCTCAATTAACTCAATTGAACGGCCATGTTGCAACATCGCAATTTGCTGTAAAAAATGACGTAATTGTTGTTTATTATATTGGTTTTGAAATGCTTCTTTTAATCGTGCAAGTGAAACTGGTGAGTCACTAGCGAACAAAATTGCTTCAATCTGTAATAAGACATCGTGATGAATATCTTCAAGTGACATTCCTTCATTGGTGTCAAATGGATCTAAACTCATGCTGCAATGCCTTGAACTGTTAAAGGAGCTTCAATACCTGTATGGATGATTTGAATTTTTTGCTGGCGCGTAAGTTCAAGCACTGCCATAAAAGTCACCACCATGCCCATACGACCTTGCATAGGATTTAATAATTCCATAAAACTTAATGCTTGACCTGATGCAAGTTGACCTTCAATAAATGCTATACGTTCTTCGAGCAACACTGGTTCCTGCGCAACAATATGTGTGATCGGTTCTGGACGATTAAACACACAAAATAGTGCATCACGTAAGGCATCGACATCATAACCTTCATAAATTGGAGCAATATGTCCAAGACTTACATTGGCACTAAAAGTATCTCTTTCAAAGATTGGCATTTGCCCCAATCGTTCAGCTGCTTGCTTAATACGGAGGTATGTTTCTAAACGATCAATCAATTCTTGTTTAGGATCTTTTTCAAATTGATCAACTAGAGTTGGTTTTGGAAGCAATAATCGTGATTTCAAATCAGCGAGTAATGCTGCCATCACCATATAATCAGCAGTTAATTCGATATTCAAAGACTTCATACTATCCATATAGGATAAATACTGGGTTGCAATTGGTGAAATATCTAACTGTAAAAGATCAAAGCCATTTTTCTGAATCAAATAAATCAGAAAGTCTAATGGCCCTTCAAACTGCTCCAGTAAAATTTCAAATGCCGCAGGTGGAATGTACAAATCTTCAGGTATGACTTCTTGCCACTCGTCAAGCACACGAATGGAAGGAATTAATTCCAAGGTCGAAGGAAGAATTTGATTCATTACCGTTTATAAGCCACGCGAATTTTCAAAAGCATGAAAGGATGATTTTTTTGTGTTCAAGAAAGTGACACATGCTACAAGCAAGCCTATTCTAATCGAAATCCTTCATTTAATAAATTACTCACTTACAAAAACCTTAAAGTTCTCAGGGTATTTTCTATACTTATACAAGCGAATATGGATGATATAAAAATCTTATGCTTAAATCGGTCATTAAACTTCGCATTTCTAAACTATAAGTCACCATGAAAAATTATTTAAAAACACAACGGAATCAGTTCGGACAAACGACAGGTTTTTCGCTTGAAGAAAATGTGACAGCTTCACCCGTGCAGGGAAATATATTTGGACAATACGTTCAGTTGGTTGATGTAGCTGATGGCATAACAGATCAGGCGGCAGGGCAGTTATGGGAAGCGGTATCGACAGAACCCGATGAACGATGCTGGACTTATCTGCCTTATTCAGCTCCACAGAGCCAACATAGTTTAAAAGATTCATTAGACAACTTATTCGGCTTTAAAGATTCCACTCATTTTCTAATTCAAGTTGCTGAAGAGATACAAGGTTGGGTTGCATTGTTAAATCCGAGGCTTGGGCATGGCGTGATTGAGATTGGTAATGTTTATTTTTCACATAAAATGAAAAAATCAAAGGCGTCAACTGAAACAATTTTCTTACTGCTAGAACAATGTTTTGCATATGGTTTTAGACGTATTGAATGGAAATGTGATGATTGTAATGCGCCGTCTAAAGCTGCTGCTTTACGCTTCGGTTTTCAGTATGAAGGCGTATTTCGCCAAGATCGGATCATAAAAGGACGAAATCGAAATACTGCATGGTTTTCGATTGTTGATGATGAGTGGTCGGAATTAAAAAATGCTTATCAGCAATGGTTAAACCCAGACAATTTTGATTGGCAGGGTATTCAGAAACAGAAGTTGTCTGATTTTTTTGATTGAATAATGATCAGTGCTTATTCAAAAGCACTGACATCACCAACACCACGACGGATAATTTCAGGATTTTCTCCAGATAAATCCACGATACTGGTAGTGGACAAGGTACCGAAGCCGCTGTCAATAAACACATCAATGCGTTTACCGAGCTGATTTTCAATATCATAAGGATCATCAAGCGGATCTTTTTGATCAGGCAAGATCAATGTACTGGTGAGTAACGGTTCGCCAAGTTCTTGTAATAAAGCTTGTGCAACAGGATTACTTGGAATACGCAGACCAATTGTTTTTTTCTTTGGGTGCATTAAGCGTTTTGGCACTTCACTGGTAGCAGGTAAAATAAATGTGGTAATAGCAGGGGTATTGGCTTTTAACAGTCTGTACATCGCATTATCGACTTTTGCATAAGTTGCAATATCAGATAAATCACAACACATAATTGCATATTGATGTTTGGGACCTAAGCCACGAATCTGAGCTATTCGCTCCATTGCACTTTTATTCCCAATCTGACAACCAATCGCATAGGCTGCATCAGTTGGATAAACCACCACATCACCCGCACGAATACGTTCAACCGCCTGAGTGATTAAGCGAGCCTGTGGATTTTCAGGATGAATATGTAAATGTAACATTATTATTGTAACTCCCTGATCTTTATGGCTGAATTAAGTATGAAACTTGTTCTAGTAAAGATGCAAGTCCTAGATGTGTTAATTTTGTCATTCAATCAAGTAATTCACGTTTAAATTCATTTAGTTGTAATGGTAAGCCATTACGGGTACAAACACAGATATAGTGAATAAAAAGTGCAGCATCTCGTGGCAAAGTGGCTTCACCTGAAAAATAACGTTGTACTTGAGCAAAAACATTATCTTTAAATTGTGTTCCATTGCCGCTATCACCCGTTAGATTATCTAAAGAGACACGAAACTTTCGACCAAAGGCTGTTGCAAATAACCATTCAATGGCTTGAGGCTTAATTTCAACTTGTTCAAATAAAGCTTGCTGTTCTGCAGTACGACCATCGGGTGCATACCAATAACCTAAATCAGGTAAAAGGCGACGTTTTTCACCTGAAATACTCCAATGACTAATTTCATGCAAGGCACTGTTAAAGAAACCATGTGCAAATTGGATTTTTGCAGGCTGTTGATTTATGGCTGGGAAATATTCTGGTTCAAAATCACCTTTAACAAGCGTGACATTATGGTGGGAAAACCAGTGATTAAAGTGTAAAATAAGCCAATCAACCTGTTCTGGTTCTGTTGTTAACGTTTTCCAAGATGAGCGTTGCACTTGATCTGGTGTTAACATAGGAGCAGTGATTGAATGGGGGCTAACAAGTGATGAAGTTGTTACTTCAAGTTGCGGCTGCAACAGATGCATTGCTGTGTTACCACGAGTTCTGTCTAAAGAAGTGCAAAATTGTATCTTAATCTTTGACAGAGTACCGATGAATTTGTAGAATTGCCGCCTTAATTATGTCAGCAAATACTTTTCCAAGCCAAATCGAGCCATTTAAATGGGCTGAACAGGGCTATACATGGTCAGGAACACTGCCATTGTCTCGCTTTGCTCGTATTGCTCGAGAAGCTGTTGGTTCAATTGATGATCAATTGATCAACATAGACTGTAAGCTATCAATGGATGCCTATCATCGCATTGTATGGTTAGATGGACATATTGATACTAAAGTTCCAATGGAATGCCAACGTTGCTTGGGATCTGTTGAAATTGAATTAGTCTCAGAATTTCATTTAGCTTTAATTGATGATGAGTCACTGATAGAGCGATTGGATGAGGATGCTGATTTCATCGTTTTAGGTGAAAGTGAATCGTCGAAAAAAGGGAGTATTGATACACCTGCTTCGATTGATTTACTCGCATTACTAGAAGATGAATTGTTATTGTTGATGCCTTTGTCTCCCAAACATGATGTTTGTGAGCATAAACATCAACCTGTCGTTCAGGACGTTGTCGAAGAAAAGCGGGATAACCCGTTTGATGTTTTGGCAAGTTTGAAAGGCAAACTTAACTCATAACACAATTTGTGTTATCATGTTGAGTTAAGACAACTGAATTTGTTCTGATCCATTTTTCGATCTTTGTAAGGAGCCATCATGGCCGTTCAGCAAAACCGTAAAAGTCGCTCTCGCCGTGACATGCGCCGTTCACATGACGCTTTAACCGAGAATGCATTATCTGTAGACCAAACTACTGGTGAAACTCATCGTCGTCACCACGTGACTAAAGACGGTATTTACCGTGGTCGTCAATTATTCGCTAAAGCAGCTGATGCTGAATAATTGAGTTATATGCATTAAGCGTTAGCTTAAAGTATAAAAAATGGGAGCGAAAGCTCCCTTTTTTGTTGTTTTTCGCAATTAAAAAACGATTTAATCAATGGTAAATTGCCGCATCGGAAAAGAGTCTGTTGTCATTCTCATGT
The DNA here is from genome assembly GCF_024494585.1 of Acinetobacter sp. 5862. Taxonomy (NCBI): domain Bacteria; kingdom Pseudomonadati; phylum Pseudomonadota; class Gammaproteobacteria; order Moraxellales; family Moraxellaceae; genus Acinetobacter; species Acinetobacter sp. 5862. The sequence continues at coordinate 36,379 of NZ_JANHGP010000058.1, read as the reverse complement.
AGAATTATGAGTGTTGATAAAACTGGCGATAGACCATTTTAAGGATTTTTATATGTCGACTAAGCGACTTGAGCAGGCTGCTCAAGCAACAAAAACAGCATTTGTTTTTCCTGGTCAGGGTTCACAAAAAGTAGGGATGCTGGCTGAGCTTGCAGAGCAGTTTAGTGTCGTTCGAGATACCTTTGCAGAAGCATCAGCAGCACTTGGTTTTGATCTTTGGCAGATTGCCCAAAGTGGTGAGGGTTTAGATCAAACTGAAAATACTCAACCAGTTTTGCTAACAGCAAGTATTGCCTTATGGCGTGTATGGTTAGAGTTAGGGGGTATAGCACCGAAATACTTGGCTGGACATTCTTTGGGAGAATACAGTGCGCTTGTTGCAGCAGAGGCAATGAGTCTAGCTGACGCTGTTAAATTAGTCCATTTACGCGGAAAATTGATGCAGAGTGCTGTTCCTCAAGGTGCAGGCGCAATGGCTGCAATTCTTGGTTTAGCCGATGAGAAAGTGATCGAGCTTTGCCAAAAAGTGAATGCATATGCGGCAGGCCAAGGTTCGGTTGAAGCGGCGAATTATAATGCGCAAGGTCAGGTGGTGATTGCAGGCAGTACAGCTTTGGTTCAGCAAGTCATGGCTGAAGCAAAAGAGCAATCTGGTAAAGCGATTGCATTGCCTGTTTCTGTTCCGTCACATTGTACCTTGATGAAACCAGCAGCAGAAAAGTTTGCTGAAGCTTTGGAACAAACTGCCATTGAGCTACCCCACCTTCCTGTAATACAAAATGTCAACGCGGAAATCGCGACAGATGTTGCTCAATTACGTCAGGCATTAACGGCTCAGTTATATCAGTCAGTTCAATGGACACGTACCATGCAATATCTTCAAGATGAAGGTGTGCAGTATGTGGTTGAATGTGGACCAGGTACAGTACTCAGCAATCTTGCCAAGCGATTACCCAACATAGAAAAAGCATTTGCGATTGATAGCAAAGCACGTATGGAAGATGCCCTAAACGCAGTGTTAGTGGCAGAAGGAAAAATTGCATGACACAACAACGAAAAGTTGCGTTAGTGACAGGAGCAAGCCGTGGTATTGGCGCAGCAATTGCACAGCAACTCATTCAAGACGGTTATTTTGTGGTAGGCACAGCAACTTCTGAATCAGGCGCACAAAAACTGACAGAAAGCTTTGCTGAACATGGGGCAGGTGCTGTACTCGATGTTCGTGATGGTGCAGCGATTGATGCACTTGTATCAGATATTGAACAAAAATATGGTTCAGTACTGATCTTGGTGAACAACGCAGGCATTACCAAAGATAACTTGTTGCTTCGTATGTCGGAAGATGATTGGGACGACATTCTCAATATTCATCTGAAAGCCGTATATCGCTTGTCTAAACGCGTATTGAAAGGTATGACCAAAGCACGTTTTGGCCGCATTATTAACATTAGTTCAGTGGTTGCACATTTTGCGAACCCTGGACAGGCGAACTACTCAGCAGCAAAAGCAGGGATTGAAGCATTCAGTCGTAGCTTAGCCAAAGAGATGGGGAGTCGTCAGATTACAGTGAACAGTGTTGCACCTGGTTTCATTGCCACTGAAATGACTGATCAGTTAAGCGAAGATATTCGTAAAAAAATGACTGATCAAGTAGCTTTAAGTCGTCTAGGTGAACCTCAAGATATTGCTGATGCAGTGAGTTTCCTGGCTAGCGATAAGGCTAGTTACATTACTGGTACAGTTTTACACGTAAATGGTGGTCTATACATGGCCTAACTGGCGATGTATAAACTTTTAAAAGTTTTTATATTCAATTAAACTAGTGGCAAATCAAAACGCCACAAGCAATGAGGAGAATTCCTGTGAGCGATATCGAACAACGCATCAAACAAGCTGTAGCTGAACAATTAGGTATGCGTGCTGAAGAGATCAAGAATGAAGCATCTTTCATGGATGATTTAGGTGCTGACTCTTTGGATCTGGTTGAACTTGTAATGTCTTTCGAAAATGATTTTGATATCACGATTCCAGACGAAGATTCTAATGAAATCACGACTGTTCAATCTGCAATTGATTATGTAACCAAAAAACTTGGTTAATCATATCACATGATTAAAAGCCACCTTTTTCGGTGGCTTTTTTATATGTTCAACTTTTCATATGAATAGATGTAAAAATATCTTACAAAAAAAATAAACTATAAATATGAAAATAATTTATTTGAGTGTATAAAGTTCATGCTATTTAAAATAATTTATTAAACCATAACAACAAAAGGGAATTTTATGAATATAGCAAACCGTATTAAAGAGATCATTATTGAGCAACTTCGTGTAAATGAAGAAGATGTTTTACCAAATGCATCCTTTACAGATGATTTAGGCGCTGATTCATTGGCTGTAGTTGAGCTCATTATGGCTTTTGAGGGAGAATTTGGTACTCAAATTCCTTATGAAGAGGCTGAGAAAATTATTACCGTTCAATCTGCAATTGATTATATGACCAATATTGTGGGAGAAAATGCTTAAATTGCTTCAAGTTTTGAACGAATTGAAAGCCGCCGTAAGGTGGCTTTTTATATTTAAAAATATATAAATGTGAAAGCTTAAAATCAGTTTTACTGCATATACATATATTTACAATACCTCGTTAAATTGAAACTCGCATGCTTTATTTTTTCGGTATAACTAATTGTAAGTCTGTTTTGACTATGCTTAATCAATAATTACAGAGGAAATAAAAAATGGGTATTTTTGATTTTGTTAAAGGCATTGGTAAAAAAAATACAGCACCAGCAGAACCTCAGCCTGCTCCAGCCACACCTGTTGAGCCTTCAGCTCAAGAAATTGCCAATAAATTATTAGGTTTGATTAAAAGTTTAGGTCTTGGTGTTGATGGTTTATCAGTAACCTATAATGGAAATACCGATACAGCCATTATTAAAGGGCGAGTCAAAATCCAAGCAGATAAAGAAAAGATAGTTCTTGCCGTGGGGAATATTGATCATGTTGCTCAGGTCGATGATCAGATGACGGTTGAAGTGCCTGAACCAGAAAGTAAATTCTATACAGTAAAATCAGGTGATAATTTATCTAAGATTTCTAAAGAGTATTATGGCGATCCAAACCAATACAATAAAATTTTTGAAGCGAATAGACCATTACTCAAAAATGCGGATGATATTTTTCCTGGACAAGTGTTACGTATCCCTGAATAAATTGTAATGTGACAGAAGAGGCGCGTATTGCGCCTTTTTTATTAATAAATTCTGGAAGATTTATCAATTTGAAAACAACTTAAAACCGCTTTGGAATCTTCTGCCCATTGGGTACTGGTGTTTCAGCATTTTTGAGTACACCAAACAACCATGTTTCAGCATGTTGCACTGCAATTTTAAGGGAATCTCCCAAAGCTAAACGCCCTGCAATGAAACTTGCCAAAGAACAGCCAGAACCATGATATTGTCCGTCTAAACGAGTGCAATGACTTTCGGCAATCATTTTGCCGTCAGCATAAAGTACATTGCGAATATGATCAGGTGTATCTTCATGTCCACCTTTCACTAGTACAGCTTTTGCGCCCATCTCAAATAATTTTTGAGTGGCTTGCTCAATATCATCAATACCTGTTAATGCTCTTAATTCAACTGTATTTGGGGTAATGACTGTGGCTAAGGGAATTAACTCAACAAATGCTTTAACTAATGTTGCTTGATCACCGAGTGAACCCCCACTATTCGCGACTAATACTGGATCGAGTACATATTGATAATCTGGGTGTTGACGTAAAAACTCAGCCAATGCAGCAATATTATCGGTTGTACCCAGCATGCCTGATTTTACACATTTAATCGGTAAATCCCCCACTACTGCATTTGCTTGAGCAAGTAGTAACTCTTTTGAAGTGGCTTCAAAACCAAACACTTGTTGCGAGTTTTGAATGGTCAATGCTGTGCAGGCAATGGCTGTATGTGCGCCACTTTGCCCAATTGCCTCAATATCTGCTTGTAAGCCAGCACCACCTGATGGATCTAAACCTGAAAAACATAGTACGGTAGGACGCACAGCCATTTCCTTTTATTCTCTCATTTAAGCTAGTATATGGGAGTTTCGAGAAACTCTCGACTATGTTATGTAAGGCTTTAAGAGATTGAACGAATGACGATCAAAAATATTCTGATTGATTTAGATGGGACTTTAACTGACCCTAAAGCGGGTATTCATCGCTCAATTCGTTATGCTTTAGAAAAACTGGGCCACCCTTTAGCGGATGGAGTTGATTTAGATTGGACGATTGGACCTCCGTTGAAAGCTTCTTTGGCAAAGTTATTAAATACTCAGGATGATGATTTTGCTGAACAAGCGTTACTTGCTTATCGTGAGCGTTTTTCAGTGACTGGTTTATTTGAAAATGAAGTTTATGCAACAGTGGTAGAAACGTTGCAACAGTTGCAACTACAAGGTTATCGATTATTTTTAGCGACGGCGAAGCCAACAGTTTATGCGAAACGTATCCTTGCCCATTTTGGTTTGGATCAATTTTTTACTGAAATGTATGGCAGTGAATTAACAGGTGAACGTACCAATAAAGTAGATCTAATAGCTTATATTCTTGAAAAAGAGCAATTGGATGCGCAGCAATGCATTATGGTGGGAGACCGACAATATGATGTGATTGGTGCACGTGCCAATAGTATTGAAACCATTGCTGTAAATTATGGTTACGGCACAGCAGAAGAACTCGCTCAAGTACAACCGATTGCTCAAATCGCACAATTTAGCCAATTGCTTAATACGGTGAATCAACTGAATTTAGAACGAAAAGTATCATAATCATGAACGCAATAAAAAGCCTCGAATGATCGAGGCTTTTTTGTTTCATTAAATATTATGTTTTAAGCGATATTGAACCAATTCTTCGATACTAATCACGGTAAGGCCATGTGTTTGAGCATAAGCTAGAACTTGAATACCTGATGCCATAGAGCCATCAGGATTAGTCAGTTCACATAATACGCCAGATGGTTTTAAACCAGCCAAACGGGCTAAATCTATTGTTCCTTCAGTATGTCCTCTACGAGTTAATACGCCACCATTACGTGCACGTAATGGGAACACATGACCTGGTCGACTGAGGTCACTTGCAATAGCACCATCTTTAGTGGCAGCTAAAATTGTTGTTACGCGATCTTTAGCAGAAACACCAGTGGTCACACCTTGTGCAGCTTCGATCGTTACCGTGAATGCTGTTTTAAATTGGCTAGAATTGTCGACCACCATTGGTGGGAGTGCTAGATGATCGGCCAACTCTTCTGTCAGACATAAGCACACAATACCAGAACCATCACGAATCATTCGTGCCATGGTTTCGACAGTGAGTGTTTCAGCAGCAATAATAAGATCGGCTTCATTTTCACGATCGAAATCATCCATTACCAATACTGGTTTGCCTTGGCGGATATCTTCTAAAGCTTGTTGAATACGTTGTTCAGCAGGGGAAAGGGCTGAAAAGAAAAGTTCGGGTTGAATTAAACTCGACATAATGAAACGCTCTCGTAAATAGGATACGGCTGAACATTTCAGGACTGATGTAAAAAATAAGCGTACACCAAAACAACGCGAAAAGCGTATTTCAGTGGTTTCGTCTTCTTTCATCCGGACTATACCGTCGGCTTTGGTCTCTCACCAAATCTGCGAGTATATAAATATATACAGGCTCGTGGGCTGATTAGGTCACTTGATTGCAAGGCCCAACTTACCACCGGTGGGGAATTACACCCCGCCCTGAAGCGATGTGCTTTGATTATAGCTAGTTTTTTGAGAGGAAAGGGAACTATTTATGAAATGGATCGTTCTATTGAAATATGAATTTAAGCAAATGAAGTTTCGGTTTTGTCGTGGAGAAGTCATTGTTTTTGAATTGTTTTGATGAGTTCTATTCAGCACTTAGTATCGACCTAGCCATAAAAAAAGCCAGTTCACATTGACTGGCTTTTTAGAAATTTTTTAAATATTTATGCAATTTGTACAGGAATACAGTTTGCCGTGTGATTGACTGTATTGTCCGGATTTGCATAAACCAAACGTGGTTTGTGAAGGTTGGCTTCTACTTCAGTGAAATCACCAAAAGTTGCAATAATGACTAAATCACCGACATCAGCTTGGTGTGCTGCGCCACCATTCACTGAAATAATACCTGAGTCATCTTCACCACGAATTGCATAAGTTGTGAAGCGTTTGCCGTTGGTTACGTTCCATACGTGGATTTCTTCGTATTCACGAATCCCTGCTAAGTCCATTAATACACCATCAATTGCACAAGAACCTTCATAATGAAGTTCTGCATGAGTGACAACTGCACGGTGAATTTTACATTTTAATAAACGAGATAGCATGGCTAGCGTCTCCTGAGTAAGACCTAAGATGAATATCTTATTGGTTGACTTGTCACGTTTCCCGCTGGCGATAGGCGGTTTGATGCGCATTTTGCGCTTAAAAATGCAATATGGCAAGCGTGATTGATCAACAATTCAGTTTAAATTTAAGCGGGTTTGTATGCATTAATTTGATTCATTGCCTGTGAAACTTGTCCATCGACAAGCATTTTCACTTTGGATAAAGCATGATCAATCGCAGCATCCATTAAAGCTTGTTCACTGCTAGGAGCTTTGCCAAGCACATGACCAGAAACACGTTCTTTAGAACCAGGATGTCCAATTCCTATACGTAAGCGATGGAAATTAGCACCAATATGTGGAACGATGTCGCGAAGACCATTATGTCCGCCATGTCCACCACCTGATTTTAAACGAATAATACCAGGATCCATATCGAGTTCATCATGAGCAACAAGAATTGCTTCAGGTGCAACTTGATAAAATTTGGCAAATGGTACGACACTTTGACCAGAACGGTTCATGAAAGTGGTAGGTAAGAGTAAACGTACGTCATGACCATCAATTTGACCACGACCGCTGTATCCATGAAATTTTGGATCAGCCTTTAAAGAAATACCATAACGATCTGCAAGCTGTTCTACGAACCAGAAACCTGCATTATGGCGGGTTTGGGCATATTCCTTACCAGGATTACCCAAACCAACAATTAGCGAAATATTTGACACTAATTTACGCCTTTAACACTTATGCGCGTTTGAAGTCAGCGTGCATAGGTGTGTTTTTAGCTGGGTGACGTTGTAACGCTTGGATTTTAACGTTTTCAACTTTATCACCGATTTTGATTTCGATAACTTCTTCGAAGAAAGCATTGTTTTCTAAAGCTTTAACGATTTCACGAAGCTCTAAAGTAACAGCTACAGGCTCAGCGCTACCACCATAGATGATTGCTGGGATTTGAGCAGCGTGGCGAAGGCGGCGGCTCGAACCTTTCCCTTGTTGTGCTACTTCACGTGCTTGAGCGTTTAATACGAAGTTTGCCATGGGCATATCCTCATTGAGTTTGAGTAACTAAACTTGCGACCAGTTTAGTGATAGAAAAACCCTAGCGAGCTAGGGTTTAAGAAAAAAAGCTGGGCTATTATAGATAACTATCGAACATAGCGCTAATAGATTCTTCGTTATTGATACGACGAATTGTTTCAGCAACCATGCTTGCAACAGAAACTTGGCGAATTTTACCTAAGTTTGCTGCTTCATCTGAAAGAGGAATCGTGTCAGTAACAACGAGTTCATCAATAACAGAGTTACGAAGGTTATCAATCGCTTTGCCTGATAAAACAGGGTGAGTCGCATAAGCAATCACTCGACGAGCACCAAATTGTTTCAGTGCATCCGCAGCTTTGCAAAGCGTACCTGCTGTGTCGACCATGTCATCAACAATGACACAGTCACGATCTTTTACATCACCAATCAAATGCATCACTTGTGACTCATTTGCTTTTTGGCGACGTTTATCAATGATAGCTAAATCGATATCACCTAACTGTTTTGCAACAGCACGTGCACGAACAACACCACCAACGTCAGGTGAAACCACCATAAGGTTGTCATGTTGTTGTTGACGTAGGTCTGCCAATAACGCAGGCGTTCCGTAGATGTTGTCAACAGGAATATCGAAGAAACCTTGAATTTGGTCTGCGTGTAAGTCGATCATTACCACACGGTCAATACCTACAGTTGTCAGCATGTCTGCAACAACTTTTGCAGTAATTGGAACACGAGCAGAACGTGGACGACGATCTTGACGTGCATAACCGAAATACGGAATGACTGCAGTGATACGACCAGCACTTGCACGACGCAAAGCATCAGCCATGACCAAGATTTCCATCAGGTTATCGTTGGTAGGCGCACAAGTAGATTGAACGATAAAAACGTCTTTACCACGAACATTTTCAGTAATTTCAACTGAAATTTCACCATCAGAAAACTTGCTTACAGAAGCAGCACCGAGAGGGATATGTAAGTGGCTTACGACTTTTTGGGCGAAATGTGGATGAGCACTTCCACTAAAAACGACAAGATTGGGCATGAAGCACCCTTGGCGGTTGGCTTATAATGAATTTGGATGGCAGGGGCGGCTGGATTCGAACCAACGGATGGCGAGATCAAAACCCGCTGCCTTACCACTTGGCGACGCCCCTAACGTGTAACTTTGAAATGTCTTAAAGGTGATTCTGCTAAACTGTTGACCAAGTAAGCTTTACAAGGTGCGTTTTGCAAAATCTTCTTCGTATCCATTTCACTGGTTACTTCAGTAAAAACACAAGCACCTGTACCTGTAAGCTTTGCTAGACCAAATTGATCTAAATATTGCATCGCTTCTTCAACTTCAGGGTATAACTGTCGAGCCAGAGGTTCGAAGTTATTTCCAAAGCTAGAAGGTTCTAACTGATAGGCGCAAAATGTAGTGATCTTAGAATCTCTTGTCAATGTTTTTTGTGAAAAAAGTGCTTGAGTGCTGATAAAACAATCAGGTTTTAAAATTATGAATTGTTTTTGAGCTAAGTCTATGAATGATAAATGTTCACCTATGCCTTCTGCCCATGCATTTCGACCAAAAATAAAGATAGGCACATCGGCACCCAGTTGCACACCATAATCAGCTAATTGCTGCTCATTTAAACCGCATTGCCACAGTTGATTGAGTACAATGAGTGTAGTGGCTGCATTAGATGAACCGCCGCCAAGACCAGCACCCATCGGAATATTTTTCTCGATTTGAATATTTAACCCACATGGTTCTTTTGCATGGGGTTTGAGTAATTGTGCTGCACGATAGATTAAGTTTTGTTCAAGAGCAACCTCGTTTAAGCCTTCAATATGAATCATTCCATCCGAAATTCGCTCAAAAGTCATCCAATCATATAAATCAATCAGTTGAAAAATAGTTTGTAATTCATGATAACCATTGTCTCTACGACCAGTGATGTGCAGAAATAAATTCAATTTAGCAGGGGAAGGTACTCTAATCATAAAAGAATCTAATCTATCGGTTTTGAATCACCATTGTAATACGGTTTTCTTTATCGTCAGCAAGTGCTTGCTTCAACAAAAGTTTATTTGGAAGGATTTGCTTATCGTTATAGCTGAAATCAACAGTCCAGCCATCTTCAATGAGCTGTTTCAAGCGATTTTGTTCGTCTTTGCTCGCTTGAGCATTTTGCGTCGCAGGCTTCGCTTGTACCCAGTAGGCAAGGTGCATAATCGGTGCCTGCCAACCTGTTGCTTTTTCTAATAATTCTTCAGGTGTAGCTGCCGTAATCAGACCTGTTTTGGCGCTATTTAAGGTGACTTGACCTGGTTTGCCTTCAATCTGGGTTTTCCCAACACCTAAAATTCCAGTCAGTTCAATATCAAATTGATCTTGTTGTTGAACCCATGTAAAAAAAGCACTGCCAGACTGTTGTGGTGTACGTACACCTATTTTACCTTGTAAGCTAAAGTTATTTTCATCTTGCACTTGTGGTGAAGCAATGATCTTATTTGGTTGGCTTAGATGTTGGCAGCCTGTTACTACTAGGACACTACTGCTACATATTGCGACACATAATTTTGAAAACAAGCGCATGTATTTAACTCTTTTTTACAGTGATAGGTAAGATTAAGCTATCAAGTTGTTGTAATTGTGGGGCATTTGCATGTTTTTGTTTCAATTGCTGTAACACCTCACTAAATTGTGTGAGTGCGCCTTGCATATATAGCGCTTTAGCATAGCGAACTCCAATATTGATATTTTGGCTAATTGAATAGGCTTGTCCCAAGACTTTGGTTGCGGTATCAAAATCATTTTGTAGGAAAGCGATATAGCCCAATGTATCAAGAATAGAGGCTTGTTCAGGTGCAAAGTTGAGCGCTAGTTCTGCATATTTGCGCGCTTCTTTTAGGCGACGATTTTGCAATGCTAAGGTATAGGCATAAGCGTTTAAATAGGTCGGGCTATTGGGTTCAATAATTAAAAGTTGCTTCAAAGTTTTATCTAATTTATCCCGATCGGTATAAGGATCCAGCAATAATACTTCTGCATAAATCAGTTCAGGATCATCGGGTAAGCTCTTAATCGCTTCATCTAGCAATACTAAAGCTGCTTTTTTATTATCCATCTTTTTTAAAATATCAGCTTGAGCTTGATAGAGGAAACTTGCATGTTGTGGATAATTCACCCGTTCTTGTGTAAGAAAGCGTAAAGCATCATTCAGTTGACCCTGCTTCTCAAAAATCGCGATCATATTGCGTCGAGACACAATATATAAGCTGCCATCCACGAGCCGATAATATGCTTTTGCGGTTTCATAATGTTGTTTGCGCTGTGCATTGATTGCAAGATAGTAATAAGCTTCATTCTGATATTTTGCTGAAGAACGCAATTCAACCAAATATTGTTCAGCTTTTTCGTATTGTTTTAAATCAATACTGGTTAAGCCGGCAATAAATAAAGCTTCTTCAGTTTTTGGATAATCTTTGATAATACTTTCAAGCTTATCTAATGCTTGCTGTTGTTGATTGATTTGAATGTAATAGCGAGCTTCAGCTAATCGTATATCAATATTGGTTTTATTTTTTCGACTGGCTTGTGCAAACCACTTTTGTGTTTCAGCATCGTTGCGTAAAGCCATTAATAGATTGGCTTTCATCAGAATGAAACTGGTCGATTTTGAACGTTTACGTAAGGCTTTATTGATATTATTTAATGCTTGCTCATATAAGCCATCTTGCGCTTCTAATCCAGCGATTAAAGCCAAGATAGATGGGTTTTCACGTTCTTTACTGGTACGTAAGGCATTTAATAAAATTTCACGATCTTGTGCTTGTTCGGGTGCAATCCCTGCCAAAATTTGTTCGAGATCAGCAGTTGGGTCAATATTTAAGATCTTATCTAAGGTTTTAGCTGCCAATTCATATTCATGAGTTTTCAGGGCAATATGTGATAAGTAAAATAAAGCAGGAACATCTTTGGGTTCTTGTTCTACCCAATGTGTTGCAATATCTAATGCAGATTGAAAATCGTTATATTCTAGAGCGACATCTAAAGCACGCTGTTTGATGGTTGTTGAATTACTTCGAATTGCCAGCACTGTATAATTGTGTAATGCAGTTGCAATATCATCATAAGCAAGAGAAAATTCAGCAACCATACTTTGTTGTAATGCGTTGTCAAAGCTTTTATCTGCATACATGTCGTGTATTGCTTGTGCAGAGACATACGAGCTCATGCTACCTAACAACAAGATTGTGGTAGAATACCGTCGAATCGTCTTGCCGCTAAAAAGGGTACGGCGATATAGCTGACGCAATTTTTATTGATCCAAAGTAATGCTTTTTATGACACCGATGTTGCACAATAACATAAATTTAGCGAAATGATGATCTGATATGTCTTTCTTTGCATTGGGTGTCAACCATCAAACAGCTTCTGTTGAACTTCGTGAACAAATCGCTTTCAATGCAGAGCGATTAGCTGCGCTATTGCTTGAACAAAATAAACATTCACCTTTGAATGATTTAGTTGTTGTATCAACTTGTAATCGCACTGAAGTTTATGCCATGACAGAAGATGCTGATAGTGTTCTGACTTGGTTAGCCCAAGTGAATAATATTGATGTAAAACAGTTAATTCATCATGTTTATCGTTACGAAAATGCCCAAGCTGTTACACATTTGATGCGTGTTGCAAGTGGTTTAGACTCTTTGATGTTGGGTGAGCCGCAAATTTTGGGGCAAGTTAAAAGTGCTTTGGCTTTATCTAAAGATGCACAAACTGTGTCGCCAGAACTGAATAGTGTTTTTGAATATGCTTTTTATGCAGCGAAACGTGTTCGTTCAGAAACCTCTGTAGGTAGCCATGCTGTTTCAATGGGTTATGCAGTTGCTCAGTTAGCATTGCAAGTCTTTAGTCGCCCTGAAAAGTTAACGGTTATGGTAGTTGCCGCAGGTGAAATGAATAGTTTGGTTGCTAAGCATTTAGCGGAAATGGGTGTGGCAAAAATTCTAATTTGTAACCGTAGCCGTGAGCGTGCTGATTTACTGGCACAAGAAATTGCTCATCAAGTTGAGGTTGAAATTATTCCTTTTGCTGAACTTGCCCAGAATTTATATAGAGCAGATGTTGTCTCGAGCTGTACAGGAAGTTTACATCAAGTTATTCAATATTCAGATGTTAAAGCCGCACTTAAAAAACGTCGCTATCAGCAAATGTTGATGGTCGATTTGGCTGTTCCACGTGATATTGATCCGAAAGTTGAATCATTAGATAACGTATATTTATATGGTGTGGATGATCTACAAAGTGTGATTGATGAAAATTTAGCGCAACGTCGTCAGGCGGCTGTTGAGGCTGAAATTATGGTGAATCAATTGGCTACTCAATTGATGACCCAACAAAAAGTGAAAGAAGCGAGTAGCACCATTCAAGCTTATCGTCAGCACAGTGAAGAAGTCAGCCAAAAAGAGTTGGCACATGCATTAGAGTTATTGCAACATGGTCATGCCGCAGAACAGGTGATGCGGGAGTTTGCTCATCGCCTATCACAGAAACTTATGCACCCAACTTCTATTTTATTAAGAGAAGCTGCTAAAGCTGAAAATCCAGATTATTTTGAATGGTTACAGCAACATCTAAAGGATGTGTTTGAGCATGAGCGTAAACCGAGGCAGTAAATTAGCTTAGGATAATAACTTCAAGCTAATCTGTTTTGTTAACTCATTTAATTGTTGACGTAAATTGCGTGATTCGATGAGTGAGATAGGTGATCTCAGTTTTAATTTTAAATATTTTTCTTGTAGATTTAATGAAAAGTCCTTAGCCAATTTATCAGCAATCTCAGGTGCTTGAGTTAATGACTCAATATTGGTTCTCTGCATAACATCGGCAATCTCATGACTATAACGACTACATGCACCGAGTACGTAATAGGTTGCTAATTCCTGATCATCGGGTAAATCATCAAAGATAATGTTGAGCACTGCTAAAACTTTAGCCAGCAGCTCAGTTTGGTCAATCACTGCAAGTAATTCTTCAAAATGAATATAGAGAAATGGGTGATGCATTAAAATTGCGATTGCAAAATCTTCATCTTTGGTTTGAATATTAAAAGATAAAGAGGCATCGTGGCTGATTTGAGGGGTAAAACGTTTGCCTAGACCGAGTTTCTCACGGAAAGACTGACTCAACAGATAACGGAATGAGCCATGTTTAGGTAATAACTCTGTTAATTCACGTAGTTCTCCCATGACTAAACTTTTACCTTCAGGCGTGCTAACGTCATGCTGTCCTGTTAAATGAGCAAACACAAAGTCTGATAAAAGCGGTGCCTGTTGTAATAATTTTTGGAAGTTTTCTAAGCCTTCACGACGAATCAATGAGTCTGGATCATGTTCATTCGGAAGCACAAAGAATTTTAATTCACGACCATCATTGAGTAAGGGGAGCGCAATTTCTAAGGTGCGTCGTGCCGCTTTCTGTCCAGCAGCATCCCCATCAAAGGCAATGGTGATACGAGAATTTTGTTTAAATAGGGTGGTTAAATGATCTGCATTACTGGCTGTTCCTAGTGTTGCGACAGCACCATTGATCCCATATTGCTGTAAGGCAATCACGTCCATATAGCCTTCGACCATTAACCAATCATTGGCTTTGAGTTTACGACCCTCATATAAACCATAAAGCAATTGATTCTTGTGGAAGACCTCTGAATCTGGTGAGTTAATATATTTAGGTTTAATTTCATCATTGAGCGCACGACCACCAAAACCAACCACGCGGCCTTTATGATCGCGGATCGGAAAAATTACCCGCTCACGTAATAAATCAAAATCTCGACCGCTATCACTAGAACGAATCAAACCCAACTGTTTCAAACCTTCAATATCTTGTGGGAAGGTTTTTTCTAAATGCTGCCAATCTTCTGGTGCATAACCCAAACGCCAAAATTGAATCGTTTGTGCCGATAAGCCACGCTGTTTGAAATAATTTTGTGCTTTTTGACTCATTGGGAGTTGGCGTTCATAAAACTGAGCAACGCTTTCCAATAAGTCATAGAGATTACCTTCTTGAACTTGTTCATCCATATAAAAGGATGGATCAAATTGAGCAAAAGGATCATCCATAACGCGATCTATATCGACAAAATGCCCATCGATAAATTCATCTGCTACAGAAATAGGTGCTGGATTTTCAGCGACTGACGTATTTGTTGGTTGAGCCGCTGCAATTTGTTGAGGACTACGTTTATAAGAAAGTTTTTTATTGTCGTGATTATCTTTCGGTAATTCGATGCCTGTCTGATTAGACAAGTCTTTCATCACATCGACAAAGTTCCGACTATCAATGTCCATGAGGAAGCGAATCGCATTTCCATTCGCTTGACACCCAAAGCAATGATAATACTGCTTATCTCTATATACATGGAATGATGGAGATTTTTCCTGATGGAATGGACAACAGCCCGAGTAAGTACGCCCAGTCTTTTTTAACTTCACACGTTGACCGATTAAATCGACGATATCAGTTCGATCTAAGATTTGATCAATCGTATGTTGTGGAATTGCCATGTACATTTAACCATTTTTGGACTGAGAGATAACATCTTCATTGAAGTCAGTGTGTCAGAATTTATTGTTGCATAAAATGAAAAACAGGCAAGGGTAGACTTGCCTGTTTTATGGTTTTGATGAGTGCAAATTAATTTGCAGCATCAGCCCCCGAAGTTTCTTTGGTCTCAGGCTTATCTAATAGCCCGAAGCTTAAACGGTTCATCCAACTTGGTTTATCAGTTGGTTCTTCAATAGGAGCAGAATCGATTTCTTCGGTTGTCGGTTTATCTAATAAACCAAGGCTCAAACGATTTGTTAAGCTGCGTTGCTCAGTTTCACCATTGGTTTGTTCTTTTACTTGTACCGTTTTAGATTCACGACCAAGCAAGCCTAATGTGGCACGATTGACCCAACTACCTTCTTTACGAGCAGCACGAAGATTTACTTCGCCATTTGCCTTAACTAAATTTGGATAGTTTAGTTTTAAGAGATCAATATATTGCTTAGACGTGGCTTGATCGCCTAATTTTTGGTAGCTATAAGCTAATATTGCAAGTGCTTCAGGTGTTTGTGGTGTTTGAGGGTAGTGTTCAATGACCCATTGTGCGCGTTCAGCAGCAGCCAACCATGCTTTACGTTGAATATTGAAACGTGCCGCATTCATTTCACTTTCAGCCAATTCTTGACCGATAAATTTCATACGTTGTGCAGCATCTACTGAGTATTGGCTACTTGGGAAACGACGAATCAAATCTACAAAGTTTTGATAAGCAACTTTAACGTAGCTCACATCACGATGTGATTGTTGTAATGAGGTATAACGAATCAAACTGTCGTAATTCATTTCCATGTTGGCTACACCCCGAACATAGTAGGCGTAATCAACATTTGGATGTTGTGGATTTAAACGAATGAAACGATCTGCCAGTGCAATCGTACCTTCATAATCTTTTTGTTTAAATTTGGCGTAGAGGAGTTCAAGTTGTGCTTGTTGAGTGTATTGTCCAGTTGGATAATACGTATCTATCGCTTCAAGTGATTTAACAGCATCCGTATATTGATTACGTTCAAGTGATTTTTGTGCTTTTTCAAAATAGACTTGTTCACTTGACTGTGGGCCTTTATCAACCACTTCTTTTTTGCTTGGATTACTGCTACAACCAACAAATACAGACGCTACGCCTAAAGATAAAGCCAATATGGTAATTTTATAATGGGGTAGCGACATAAAAATTCCTCTGCTTTTGGGACAATAAGCTACAATGGTGCTATTAAACCATTTTTGTATCGATCATCAAAATGACTTCAACACAATCTTCCAATTCAAACCTTTCCGAGACAGATTTCTTACTTGAAGATTCTGTCGATGCAGATAATCATAATTCTGATGCAACTGCAACACGTTTATCGTTGCAAATACAACTCGATGAAGAGTATCTAGGTCAGCGTATTGATCAGGTTGCTGCATTGGTTTGGAGCGAGTTCTCTCGTGAAAAGCTCAAGCAATGGATGAAAGATGGGCATCTGTTGGTAAATGGTAACATTGTAAAACCTAAATATCGTTGCGAAGGCAATGAATTGCTTACGCTGAATGTTGAGTTAGAAGCCCAAACCTCGAGTCAACCTGAAAACATTCCCCTCAATATTGTCTATGAAGACGATGATATTATTGTGATTAATAAAGAAGTTGGCATGGTGGTTCATCCAGGTGCTGGCAATCCTACAGGTACTTTGGTCAATGCCTTGCTTTATCATGCACCGAAACTGGCTGAGCTTTCACGTGCAGGTTTAGTACATCGTATTGATAAGGACACCAGCGGTTTATTGGTTGTTGCAAAAACATTGGAAGCCCAATTTTCTCTCAGTAAACAACTTGCGAAAAAAACCGTTTATCGTGTTTATGATTTAGTTGCATATGGAAATATTATTGCGGGTGGCACGATTGATGAGCCAATTAAACGTCACCCAGTCGATCGTGTCAAAATGGCGATCTTACCGGGTGGACGTGATGCAGTAACGCATTACAATGTGAAAGAGCGTTTCCGCGACTTTACTCGTATTCAGGCTCAACTTGAAACAGGACGTACCCATCAAATTCGTGTGCATTTTAGTTATCTTGGACATGGTTTGGTAGGTGATCCTGTTTATGTCAATCGTGTACGGTTCCCTGCTGGTGCATCAGAAGTCTTAATTGACATGCTACGCAGTTTTAAACGTCAAGCGTTACATGCAGCAAAATTGGGTTTGGTACATCCACGCACAGGTGAAGAGATGATGTTTGAAGCACCGTGGCCAGAAGATTTTACTCAGTTGGTGGACGTGCTTCGCCGTGAAAATGAAGCGTATTAAGTAAAGTTCCCTTTTCATCAAGGGTGATTTGTTCAGTTCCTCCCTTTAAAAAAGGTGAGGAATATATTCACAAGGGGAGGAGTTTTATGGAATTTGTACAAGGTTTGCCCAAAGGTATTTATGTTGGGCAAACACGTATTGAACATCCTCAAACCATTGCAACATCGAATCAAAACCTGTCTGGCTTCAATTTGGCTTTACATGTCAATGATGATGTGGAACGTGTTCAGCAGCATCGGATGTTAGTGTTGAATGAGTTATCTGCATTTGGTGTGGATAAAATCACATGGATGACGCAAACCCATAGCACCATTTGTCATACTGTGAATGAACAAATTCCATTTATTGCATTAGAAGGTGATGGTCTAGTAACGCAACGTCTAGGTCATGCTTTAATGATGATGACCGCAGATTGTTTGCCTGTGGTTTTGGGTAATGCCGAAGGTACAGAAGTCGCTAACCTACATGCGGGTTGGCGTGGTCTCGCTAATGGTATTATCGAAAATACTGTTGCTGAAATGAAGTCGCAGCCCACTTGGGCATGGCTAGGGGCTGCGATCAGCCAAGCTTGCTTTGAAGTCGGTGCTGAAGTCAGAGCTGTTTTCTGTGATAAATATCCTGAATTGGCATCTGCTTTTATTGCAGGTCAAGTTGAAGGTAAATATCAGGCTGATTTGTATGCGATTGCCCGTTTTATTTTAAATCACTTAGGTGTAGAAACCGTTTTAGGTGGTGATCAATGCTCTTATCAGCAAGCAGAGGATTATTTCTCCTATCGTCGTGATGCAAAAACTGGACGAATGGCAACATTTGTATTTATGCAATAAATCATATCCTTTGCGCTATTGATTCGCCTTGTATTCGTTAAAAATGTTAAACTTGATTCAATTCATTGGTTTTTAAATTATCCATGTCTGTTATTGAGCAAATTACTCCCCAAGTTAAAGTTTGTGTGATTTATCATAGTCCTTATGGGCATACGGCCAAAGTTGCGCAATACATTGCTCAGGGTGCGGAGCAGGCAGGTGCTGACGTGCATCTGCTTTCTGTGGCTGCGCCACAATGGGAGCTATTGGATCAAGCTGATGTGATCGTGATGGGCTGCCCAACGTATATGGGGAGCTTAACCTCTGCTTTGAAACAGTTTATGGAAGATTCTTCTAAGCGTTGGTTGGCGCGTACTTGGCAGGGTAAATTGGCGGCTGGTTTTACCAATGGTGGTGGACTCAGTGGTGATAAGCTTGCAGTATTGCAGCAGATTAATTTATTTGCGATGCAGCATGGCATGCTATGGGCAGGCTTGCCTTTTATGCCAACGGGACGCAGTCCATTGGATATTAACCGTATGTCCAGCTTCTTGGGGTTAATGACGCAATCTGATAATGCCAGTGTGGAAATCACACCTCCTGAAGGTGACTTGGAAACAGCGAGAAAGTTTGGCAAATATTTGGCGGAGTTAAAACAAAAATAAAAGTGAGGCAAAATGCCTCACCATTCAACTAACTCAACACACTTACCGCATGATTGAGTTTCTTTGCAATATCCAAACTAAATTTAAGCACGGTATGGTAACTATTAATTTCTGTTGATGTGATCAGTAAAATACTGCCATCGGTTAGTTGATGTAAAATCAACACTTTGGTTTTTGTCCATAGCAACATCATTTTAGGATCAGACTCACCAATATAGCTAAGCGCAGTGCTCGAATCGATAAATAAGCTAGATGCACATGCTGCTGCTTCATCACCAGAGATTTCACCTTGCATTGCCAAAATAAGTCCATCTGGGCTTGATAAAGCAGCACCAGAAAAGCCAGGACAGCTTTCACAATCACGCAATGTTTTTTCAATAAAGAGCATTGCTGTCCGTGTAAATTGCTGCATTATAAAAACTCCAGTTTCTAATTTCGATCAATATTTTTGGTTTGAATTAAATGAGGTCGCTAAAAACAGTGATTTAAGTGAACTAAGGTAAAAGTATTACACGGTACACGCCTGACAAGCGAGTTTACCTAGTCGTTTATGAAATCGCACCATACTATAGCGTGCGATTTCAGCCCCACAATAATCACAGACGGTTGCTTCATCCAGTTGACACTCTTCATATTGTTCTGTGTCAACCAGTAAATCGCCGACTTGTTTTAACCAAGGTTCAGATTTTACGATGTCCGTTTTAAATTGCAATTCATATTGTTCCAATGCATCAATTAATTCATCGGAAATATCATGTTCTTGCAGTGCTTGTCGCATTAAGTCCATGCGATGCTGAAATAATGCGTTGGAGATGACCATCCAGTGATGCGAATTTTTAGGTTGTTCACCTAAAAAGACTTGATCCCCCACAATATTTTGTTTGAGAAAGGCAAATTGTTTGCCAATAATTCGATTTATGGTAACACGTTCAAAAAAAGGTGCTAATTGAGCATCGGCATAGACCTTTTGATAAAAGGTCGTCAGCACAGCACGTATTTTTCCATCACCGCCCAATTGATGCCATAAGTTTGGATTCGGTGCTAACTTTGTGACTGGATGGGTTGGTGCTGTGGCAAGTGGCCCACGAATATAAAACTCAGTTCCTTCTATGACATCATGTTGTGTGAGCCATGAAATATCTTGCCCCTGAATTTCTAAATCAAGCGTTGTACCTTGTTCAGGATCACTGATCAATGTCGCTAACGTGGCGTTTTGCATGGCTAAATCAGTCATCATCACGGATTGTCCCATTTGATAGCTGAGTTCCCGATACGCTTCACAACTGAGCTGCCAAGTCTGATGGCTGGTTTGTGATAAAGTCATCGCCATACACTGGGTAATATTGTCATCACTGGTTTTGGCGACCAGTTGCATATTGGTGGTTGGTGTGCATTGACAGGCGAGTAGATAGTTTTGATTCTGATGGGTATAAGGGAGTTTTTTAGTGGCGTGTTCTGGGATTTCACCTGTTGTACATTTCAACATACAACGGTGACATACACCACTTTTACATGAAAAATCAATGTTCAATCCAGAGCGGATCAAGCATTCTAAAATTGTTTCATTGTTTTTACATTGGACGGTGTGTCCAGCATATTGAATCTGGTGCATTTGTATTCATCCATATCGCTATACACAATGTTGTCTATAGCGATATATTTTGACCCAAAATTATGAGTGAAATGCTTTTTCAATGTTTGGTAATGCTAAACGGGCTTTGGTCAGAACCATCCCTAAGTTAGCACCTTTACGACAAACAAAACATACCACTTCATTTTGGTCTTTGGTACGGATAAACACGTGAATCAAGTTTTCACTATTGACGATAATTTCCTGAAAATAGTGATAATTATCTTCATCCATTAAGCCACGAGATTTTTTGAAGATTTGCTCAATGGCAACAACATTAGAGCCTTGAAACAAATCGTATGTTGCAGCAGCTAAAAAGTCAAAAACTTCTGATGGGTGAGAGTCTACAGTTTTAATACTGAGAATCATGCCTGAGCTTAAATCGACAAAGCCTGCCGCTAAACAATCTGGAATTCCCGTCATCGCACGTTGTAAAGCATCATCTAACATTTTGTTACTCCTTGGGGGTGGTATTTCCCTGCATTAAAAAACTAATGTGGGTATTCTTATTAACATTGAAAAATCATATAAAAAATCAACTTGTTCCTGAGACTGAATCATTAATTGATTCAGTCCACGGATATGCTCAATAGCGTCCTGTGCAGTTCTTTCCCCATTGGCAAGCCATAAGTAATAGGCAGCAAGCATCGTGCCTGTTCGTCCTAATCCAGCCTTACAATGAATGGCAATGGTCTTTTGTTGTTCTATTTTTTGATCAAGGCTGACACAAAATTTCTGTGCAGCAGACAAAGAAGGTACGGACATATCAATAATTGGAAAATGGGTGACTTGAATATCAAACTGTTCAGCCAATGTACGATCAAATGCTATTTCGGTGAGTGAAATTAAGTCAGTGATTCCTACTTTTTTCAGGTAGTTGAGATCTGTTTCTGTATCTTGGACAATGCCAGGACAGGGTGTTCCTGCCAGTCGACCACGAATCAGCCACGTAAAACCATTTGGACCTTGTGCCTGATTTTTGGCATCTATGACATGAGCAAGAAAGTCTAAATTTGGTTGATGATCAAGCGTTGTAGATGTCTGATCAATGGATGACATCTCCGTCATATTTTGTGTATCTATATCGACAATCGCTATATTCTGAATCTCTGTTTTCATTGGTGTAACAAGCGTTTTTTCAATTTCAAGGCTTTGAAAATGCTGTGTTTCTAATAAATCCAGTTCATCGGCTGACAATTCTGCACATGAACCTGTTCTTAAAAATTGTTTGGCAATATCTGATTGCGGATGCTGAAAAAACTGTTCTGTACTTTGTTGTTCCTGAATCGTTCCATTTGCAAGAAGTATCACATGATTGGCAATGGATTTACTTTGTGCAATATGATGTGAAACAATCAATACAGGAATATTTTGAGCAATGCGTCTAATTAGATCATGTACACACTTTGCATCTGTATCGGATAAACCAACAGTGGGTTCATCTAACATGATTAAAGCAGGTTCTGCCAATAGTGCGCATAAAATGGCAAGGATTTTGGATTGATAACGTTCTAACTTTGTCGCAGCTTGATTGAGCTGTTCAAGCATCCAAACCTGATCATAATGCAGACATAGCTTACGGATGACGGTCAGTTGTTCATTTTGCATTAAGGCAGAACGATTGGGTAAACACAACAATAAGTTTTCTTTAACACTATTGGTCAGATGACCTAATTTTTGTTGCACTAAAACTGGTTTTGCTGGATGGGTAAATAAACTTTGACCACAGTAATGGATTTCACCTGACATTTTAATATTGGGGTGATCATTATGGAGACCTGACAAGGTACGCAAGATCGTTGATTTGCCTGTGCCTGATGGCCCCATAATCACGGTAATGCCTTGACGGGGAATATTGAAACTAATGGATCTTAGTATTTTCTTATGTGCAATTTCTAATCTAAAATTTTTGACTTTTAATATAAAATCTGACATCTCTTCATCCTAGTCATCCTAGTCATCCTAGTCATCCTAGTCATCCTAGTCATCCTAGTCATCCTAGTCATCCTAGTCATCTTGAGCCTATCAGGGTATTCCACTAATAACCTTTACCTTACAAATAATAACATAGTCTTTTAACCCTTCAATAAAAATCTTGACTGTATTGGTTTGAACTAAGAGCGGAAATCTTTTAAATATGTGATATTTTTCACATTATAATGATCGGGTTACATAGTTTGTAACACTTATTTGAGTTGTTTACAGAAGGATTTACCCAAATTATTTTGAGTAAATCCTCAATTTATTTATGTAACATTCTCGCTTTATCTCTTTGCCAATCACGGTCTTTTTCGGTAGCACGTTTGTCGTGTAATTGCTTCCCTTTAACAAGTGCGATTTCTAGCTTAACCAAATGACCTTTCCAATAACAAGCTAAAGGTACACATGAATAACCTTTTTGATTGACGGCACCCAAAAGTTTTTCCAGCTCACGGCGAGACAGCAATAGTTTTCGGGTTCGCGTTGACTCAGGAACCACATGCGTTGATGCAGACAATAACGGCTGAATTTGTGAACCAAATAAAAAGGCTTCACCATTTTTAAAGATGACATAACTTTCAGACAGCGTCATACGTCCAGCACGCAAGGACTTGACTTCCCAGCCCTGTAATGCCATGCCTGCTTCAAATTTTTCTTCAATAAAGTAATCGTGGCGTGCTCTTTTATTTTGAGCAATCGTACCACCATTATGTTTTTTTACGACTGTTGCTTTAACCATAATTCAAACTTCCACAATTGCATCTATTGTGCCGTAAAACGCAATCTTTTTCCATCGTTTAGGAATTTCGCGTTTAACGCAAACATTTGTTAAAATATGTACCTTATCTCATTCACTAGAGTACAACGCATGTCTAAAACACGTGTGATTTATCCAGGGACTTTCGATCCAATTACCAATGGGCACGTTGATTTGGTTACAAGGGCATCAAAAATGTTTGATGAAGTTGTAGTTGCAATTGCAATTGGTCATCATAAAAATCCAGTGTTTAGTTTAGAAGAGCGTGTAGAACTCGCAAAAGCTTCATTAAGCCATTTGTCTAATGTAGAGTTTGTGGGTTTTGATGGTTTGTTGGTCAATTTCTTTCGAGAACAACGTGCAACAGCGGTACTGCGTGGTTTAAGAGCAATTTCAGATTTTGAATATGAATTCCAGTTGGCAAATATGAATCGCCAGCTTGATCCTCATTTCGAATCAGTATTTTTAACCCCATCAGAGCAATATTCATTTATTTCATCAACATTAGTAAGAGAAATTGCTCGATTGAAAGGTGATGTGAATAAGTTTGTGCCCGCTGTTGTTGTTGAGGCATTTGAACGTAAACATCAGCAAGGTTGGTAGATGTCTCTTTATATTACTGATGAATGCATTAACTGTGATGTTTGTGAACCAGTATGCCCCAATGAAGCCATTTATATGGGGGAATTGATTTATGAAATTAACCCTGCACTTTGTACAGAGTGTATTGGGCATCATGATCAGCCACAGTGTCAGTTATTTTGTCCAGTTGATTGTATTCCGCTTGATCCTCAGCATGTCGAGTCACAAGATGAGTTGATGGCAAAATATAAAAAATTAACTGCACAAAAAAATGCGAGCAATTAATTTCTAACTTTGATAATATGCGCCACGAAGTGGGCTGGACGGTCGCTGCTGTGGAGGTCTCCGTGACTGAAACAGGGGAGGAAAGTCCGGGCTTCATAGGGCAAGGTGCCAGGTAACGCCTGGGCGGCGAAAGTCGACGGCAAGTGCAGCAGAGAGTAGACCGCCTCATTCGTGAGGTAAGGGTGAAAGGGTGCGGTAAGAGCGCACCGCGTGTCTGGTAACAGTTCACGGCAAGGTAAACCCCACCAGAAGCAAGACCAAATAGGAATCCTGAGGCACGGCCCGTGCTGGATTCGGGTAGGTCGCTTGAGCGTATGAGTGATTGTACGCCTAGAGGAATGATCGTCCTCGACAGAACCCGGCTTATAGGCCCACTTCTCAAATTTTTTGAAATTGTGCTTGACGTGTGTATTGAAAGTTAAGATAATGCGCCCACAGTTTACGGCTATGTAGCTCAGTTGGTTAGAGCACCGCACTCATAATGCGGGGGTCACAAGTTCAAGTCTCGTCATAGCCACCATTTTATAGACCACGCTCCTGCGTGGTTTTTTTTATGTACTTTTATTGGCTACTCAACCTACCAAGCATCAACCGAATATTATTTATAGATTTAAGATAAAAAAAGAATAGCCATCAGGTTTTCTGATGGCTTTAGTTAATTAGCTTTAATGTGATTGAATTAGAAAATTAAAGAGATATATTGATTTAGCCTCAATATATCTCGGCAGAAAAATAATAATTATAAATGCTTTTCAATTGTCGCTAGAGTTTGATGACTTTCATAAAAAGGTTTTATGATCATGGTAATGATAGGTTCTAATACACCATGTTCATCTAAGGCTACAACGACTTTAGGATAAAAACGTACAGCTTCATTTTGAAGATCTGACTCTTCAATTCCGATCGCAGCAAATACATCCTCTAAGTTTTCGTCTTCATAAAAATCGTAAAAAACTTTTACGCCGTATAGGATGAGATCCTGAATATAGGAAGATTGGCGTAGCTCTTTCCAGTATTCATAAATCATGACAAAGAATTCTTCAACATCCAGAGGTGTGACTTGTTTGGTGTATTCAGATAAAGGTTTAGCTTTATTATCTTCCCAAATATTACGCGCCAAACTTTCTAAGTCATCGTTTGAAAGTAAGCTTAAATCGGCAAGTTGTTCTTGGATAAAGCGAGCAATACTTTCTTCGATTTTCTGTTCAATGCGTTGTTGTTGACGATGTGAAAAAGTCTTTAGTTTCTGCTGCCACTGATATTTGCTTTCAGAAATTTGTTCTTCGTCAGATTGTGAAAATAATTTTGGTAATTTATTTTGTAAAGTTGTGGTTGCAATATATTGGCATAATTGCTGAATTGAAGGGCTTTCTTTCAAGAAGTGGTTTAAATAATGTCGAATATTTTCTAATTCGAGAAATTTAGATAACCACATTTCAAATTGGTGATCTGAAAAAACATCTTCTAAATGTGCTGAATACTGTAAAGAAAAAACATGCAAGCGTTGAGCAATTTCACCAATAAACTCTAACAGTCCAGCACCAAGCTGCATTTCAAATGCATAACGCTTAACAACAGCTTGGATTTGTTCAAGCTCTATTACTTCTTTCAGTTTGATATTTGGTGCATGTTGTAGAAACAACTGAATAAACTGCTGAAAGAACTCAGCAGAAAGCTGTGTAGTAAGTTGATTTTTATAAAATGCCACTTGCTCAAGCATAAGTGCTTGAGCAAGTAATTGTGACTTTTCAGAAACAATTTTTTCAGTCATTCGCGGTCCATCCATTGACGATAGGGTAGCGTCGTTCGCGACTGAAAGCACGTGAACTAATCCGTGGGCCAATTGCACCCTGACGACGCTTGTATTCATTACGATCAACTAAGCGTATTACTTTTTCAACCACTTCAGCTTCGTAGCCTTTTGCAATAATGTCTGCTTGGCTTTGATCTTCTTCGATGTATGCATAAAGTATCGCATCAAGTACATCGTAAGCTGGTAAAGAGTCTTGGTCAGTTTGATCAGGGCGTAACTCGGCAGAAGGAGGTCGGCTGATCACGCGCTCTGGAATTACAGGGGTTTCACTTAAAGTATTACGGTATTTTGCTAACTCGAAGACGATGGTTTTATAGACATCTTTTAATACAGAGAAGCCACCGACCATATCACCATACAGTGTGCAATAACCGACTGAAATTTCAGACTTGTTACCTGTTGAAAGTACAAGGTTGCCAAACTTATTTGATAAACCCATGAGCAGCGTACCACGGGTACGCGCTTGTAAGTTTTCTTCCGTTGCATCCGCTGGTGTGTTACCAAAGAACGGGAATAAGGTCTGCATGAAGCTATTTACGATTGGATGAATCTCTGCAATACCGAAAGTTACGCCCATGCGACGTGCTTGTTCTGTTGCATCTTCTACACTCATTTGAGAGGTATAAGTATAAGGCATCATCACGGCTTGTACTTTATCAGCACCAATCGCATCAACAGCAATAGCAAGTGTCAAGGCTGAATCGATTCCACCCGATAAGCCCAAGATCACACCAGGGAAACCCGAGCGTTGTACGTAGTCACGTGTTGCCATAACCAATGCTTGATAGATTTCAGCAAAAGTATCTAAAGTTGGGATGGCATTAGCAGTTTTAAACTGTTTTTGCTCTGCATCATATTCAGTCACATAAACAGATTCTTGAAAACTTGGTGCTTGTAATGCAAGTTCGCCATTTTTATTACTAACAAAACTTGAACCATCAAAAATAAGATCGTCTTGTCCACCCACTTGATTGACATAAACAATATTCAGATTCAATTGTTTTGCGAGTTCATTTAATGTTTGGATGCGATGCTGCGGTTTACCGACTTCATACGGAGAAGCATTTAAGACAAGCACAGTTTCAACATTCAGTTGGCTAAGTTGTTTGACGGTATGCAGTGACCAAACATCTTCACAAATCAGTACACCAAACTTATGACCTAAATACTCAAAAACGAGATGCTGATGGCCATCTTGGAAATAACGTTTTTCGTCAAAGACGCCATAATTTGGTAAGTTCTGTTTGTTGTATATTCCTAAAACTTGCCCATCTTTAATCACTGCGGCTGAGTTGTAACGGTGACCATCTTCAGTTTGATGTACGAAACCGAATACCATGACGATATCTTTTACTTCACTTAATTGAGCGAACGCTTTTTGAGTGCGTTTTTGTAAATTTGGGCGAAGTAATAAGTCTTCAGCTGGGTAACCTAGCGTAGAAAGTTCAGGGAAGATGATCAGATCAGCCTGTTGTTGTTTCGCTAAATTTGCTTGCTCAACCATCTTTTGAGTATTTGCGTCAATATTGCCAATATGCGGAGAAAATTGAGCAAGGGCAATTTTAAAATTTTTCATTCAAACCTAATCCTAAGTCTTAACAAGTGCTGATATACAAGTTCTTGATTTGTGTAAGTATAATTTTAAAGAACGTTGTATATCATAGCGCCAAGTATTCTATATCTTAAAGAAAAATGACAAGGTGTCTAATATATACTAATTGCACATTTTTCTGCGTAAAAATAACAAGTTTTTCTGTTTTAAAGAGCAACATTTTTAAATGGTTGCGTAGTGATGGTGCATGACTATGAATAAACTTAGCATTGTCATTTATTCTTTTTCTTCGTGTCACTTTCGCATACCGAAATGACAGTTCAATGACATGAATAGAAACACTCTTTTAGCTTATTTCGGTAATGGGATAAAAAAATACAAAAAATTAGAGTTTTCGTAAAATTTAAATCTATCAAAAACATAATTTTATTGAATTGAATCTTTTTTGACCGTTCGTCGGGAATCCTTTTGCTACACTTGAGTGTACAAATGTCCACTGCTATTATCCTAATTAATGTGAACATCTGTACACTAGATGTAACAGTAAAAATATGCATTTCGCATATAAAAAGAGGTAATAGAAATGTCAGTTGTATTTTTTCCAGTAATTGCGTTTGGTTTAGCTGTTGTAGTTGGTCGTATTGGTACTTTAATGTTCCAAGAGCAAGTACAAGAGTCAGAGTAAGTTTGATTAATTAAACTTTTGATGAGAGGTAATAAGTTATGGTGATTCCAACAATCTTATATCCAGTAATTGCTTTTGGATTGGCAATTGGTGTGGGACGTATCGGTACAATTGTTAAAGATGCGATGCGTGTAGATTTTACGACTGAAATGGATGATAGTCATGAACTTAGCTCAGAGAGCAGTAAAAACACAGCAGCATAGAATTGCTAATCATGTTTCAAGTTGAAAAGCCCTGTAAATAAACGACAGGGCTTTTTATTGATTCAAAATAATATTTGGAATCTTCTTTAAAAAAATATCTCGTGCAATATCACCTTGTTGTTCAATGTTGTAACTGGTGAAAGTCTTGGTTTGAATAAATTGATAATGATAGGGATTATACTTTTTAAAACTAAGATAGTAGCCTGTCTGTAACAACATTCCTTTTAAGATGACATTGGTTTTTTGTTGAAATTGCAAGATGTGGGCGAGTTCATGAATAAAAATTGCCTGAAGGTCTAATGAGCAATTTGAATAATCCTGATAAAAATGTTGTTTATGTACAAATAGATTGCCGTTTGGTGCCATAAAAATATTAACAGGCTGCCAAGGGAGATAGGGGATATTGAAAATCTTAACTTCTGCATAGTTAATCAAGTCGCCAAATACGGGGCGTGCCATGGCGATTTCGCCCGACGTCAATCCACGATATTGGAACTCATTCATTTTAAGATAAAGGATTAGGTTTGCAATGAAGCCTGCCTTTAATCTTTGTATATATGTTTGAAATGATTTGATCATTTGAACTATAGATAGGAAAAGTGAGGGTGATCAGAATATTTTAGAATAAAAAAACCCCAGTTAGAACTGAGGTTTTACGACCACTAAGATGACCACGGTAAATAAGATCAAGGTTGGCATTTCATTAAAAAAACGCCAGAACTTGTGCGATTTATAGTGCGCATTACCAATTAGCTTTTTGCGGTAATAACCACAGACAAAGTGGTAAATCACCAATAATCCAACCAGACCGACTTTGAAATAGAACCATAAGGCTTCATGATAATGTCGGGTCGCATCCCCCCAGTCAACCAGAAAGTGGGCGGTAATGAGTGTGGCAATCATCGATGGCCACATAATTCCACGATACAACTTGCGTTCCATCACTTCAAAGCGTTGATGACTAACGGTATCTTCGCTCATGGCATGATAAACATAAAGACGTGGTAAGTAGAACAATGCAGCGAACCAGCAAACCACAGCAATAATATGTAATGCTTTTACCCACAAAAAAGCATCAGAAGGTGCATCCATCGATAATCCTACGCAGGATTATGCATCCCACTTCTTGAAAATAAGGCAAGCGTTTACGCCGCCAAAACCAAAACTGTTACTCATCACAGTATTCAGTTTTGCATCACGTTTTTCAAGTACAATATCGAAACCTTGTGCGCCTTCATCAAGCTCAGTCACGTTGATGTTTGGAGCAATAAAGTCATTTTGCATCATCAATACAGAATAGATTGCTTCTTGAACACCCGCAGCACCTAAGCTGTGACCCGTCATTGATTTAGTTGAACTAAGTGGAGGAACCTGACCCTCACCAAAAGCACGTTCCATTGCCTTAAGTTCAGTCACGTCACCTGCTGGTGTTGAAGTCCCGTGAGTATTGACATAATCAATATGCTCAACACCGTGTTGTTTGGCTTCTTCTAGTGCCATGAGGATACAACGCGTAGCACCTTCCCCAGATGGAGCAACCATATCTGCACCATCGCTGTTCGCTGCATAAGCAACAACTTCAGCTAAGATGTTCGCACCACGTGCTTGTGCATGTTCAAGTGATTCAAGAATAACGAAACCACCACCACCAGCGATCACGAAACCGTCACGATCCGCTGAATAAGGACGAGATGCTGTTTCTGGTGTATCGTTATATTTAGAACACAATGCACCCATAGCATCAAAAAGTAAGCTTTGAGACCAGTGATCTTCTTCACCACCACCAGCAAGCATTAAATCTTGTTTACCTAATTGAATCAGGTTGTAAGCATAACCAATTGCATCAGCAGAAGTTGCACAGGCACTGGTAATTGAATGAGCAATACCTTGTAGTTTTAATGCAACGCCGACATTGGCGGTAATGGTATTACTCATATTACGAGGAACAAAGAAAGGACCAATTTTACGTGCGCCTTTTTCTTCTAATAGTTTAACCATCTCTGCAACTGATGCAGTTGAGTTACCGCCGCTACCACCTGCAATACCATAACGAGGGTTATTTGCTAGATCCTCTTGTTTTAGACCCGCATGTTCTACCGCTGCAATCGCTGCGTTATAAGCATACATTGCACACACACCCATAAAACGCTTGATTTTACGATCAATACCATCAAAATCCTGTTCAGCAGCAGCGCTGACATGACTTTTAAAATTTAATTCGGCATAAGTTGGATTAAAACGTGTTCCTGAGATTCCATTTTTTAAAGAATGAGTGACATCTTCTAAAGAGTTACCGATACATGAGTTAATGCCCATACCAGTGATTACAACACGTTTCATTTACAGATCCCTTTTATGGTAATACGAAGCCTTGTGCATATCGCTATAAGTACAAATCAGGAGAAAATAACGATTTAAATGGCTTATGAGTGAATGACACCATCATAGCAGAAAGGTTTTTTATTTCTTATGGCAAATTTTATGCCTATTTCTAGTTGTGTGAATATTCGTAAATATAAATGTAGTTGAGACAAAAGGTAATGAAAGAACACAGATAAAAGTTGAGATAAATTTGCATTCAACCTAGTATTTACCTAGACATGCAAAGATTATAGAACAGAGGTACTTGATGACAAAATCTAAAAACAAGCAATCTTCAGGTTTATTTACCCAAGCCTTTGGAGTGGCTAAAAAGCTCAGTTCAGAAATACAAAAACTTCAAACTGCGCCTAAAACATTAGCAACTGGATCTACAGATTCATCGAATGTGATCGAAGGGAAGGCGCATTTTAAAAGCCCATTTGAGATTGAGCAATACGAAAGCCCACAACATATGTTACGTCAACAGTTACCTAAATTGTCCCATCAACTTTTGGGTCGTCATTACACAAAAGTAAATAATGTTGCCTCTTTCATTTCACCTGACATGGGCGAAAAAGTTTCTGATTATTTATTTCAGTGGTTGAATGACTTTAGCTCGAATACTTCACTTACAGAAAAGATTCTGGAAGAAGCAGGTGTAAAGGATATTACCGAACTCACTCAAGATACGGGGCGTTCTCAACGTTTAAGTCAGGCATTAATCGAACAAAATAAATTATTAGCCGCTGCGCAAGGCGTTATCACGGGTGCTACAGGAGTTTGGGGTGCAGCTGTTGATATTCCTGCCTCGATTGTTCTAGCACTAAGAACAATTTATCAAACGGGTCGCTCTCATGGCTTTGATTTGGCCGATGAGGCAGATCAAGAAGTGGTTGCCTTTATTTTTAAAGAAATTGATTTGGGTATTATTGCTGAAAAACAAACATTATTGATTGCATTAAAAGCGTTGAAGTCGATGTTAGAAACCCATGATTTACAACAATTTCAGCAGTTGCTTGGATCGAGCAACGATGTTGAGCTTGTAAAGAAATGGTTAGTTGATGATGACGGACAGTTTAAATGGGGGTGGTTAAATCATATCCCTCAAGCATCTGTGATTGGTAAGTTAACACCAGTTGCTGGTGCTGCTTTAGGTGGCTTTTATAGTTGGCGTTTACTCGAAGATGTTGGACACAAGGCACAATCTGTTTTCGGGGCAGCACGTTTTTATTTGAATGAATATCCGAATGAAGATATTTCACCCTTAGAAGCCTATTACAAAGCGGAAGTATTATTGAGAAAGCCAAATTCACGATTGTTAAATGCAACAGAGACTACGACAAATGCAATAAGTAGTGTTGATGAAAGCAAAAATGATGTGATTACCAATGTTTCAGTGCAATCTAAAGATCATGTTGCTAAAGAAATTCAGACGAATGAAAACGTTGAGCAGGGTATTCAACAGCTTGCATCGGAGCATGTGGTCAAGCACGAACATACTGAACAGCAACCTGCTTCGAAAGAGCAATCAAATGAATTACTCAGTTCTGATGAAGCTGAACTATCTACTGAACCGAAAACAATTGATATTGAACCTACATCAACGAAACATAGTTAATTATTTGTTGGTATGATTTAGACATCAATAAAACAACAAAATTATAGAAATGGTCAGCAGTTGCTTTATCTTGCATTGTTGACCATTTTTACTTCTTGGCTTACAATTGTGTGCCCTTAAAAAGAGGTGTTTTTCTTTTTAAGGTTGTTTAATCACGGGAGAATTGCCAAATGGCAACAACAAATCAGTTGATCCGTAAGGGTCGTACAACTTTGATTGAAAAATCAAAAGTTCCTGCGTTGAAGGCTTGTCCACAACGTCGTGGTGTATGTACACGTGTATATACGACTACTCCTAAAAAACCTAACTCAGCAATGCGTAAGGTTTGCCGTGTTCGCTTAACTTCTGGTTTTGAAGTATCAAGCTATATCGGTGGTGAAGGTCATAACTTACAAGAGCACAGTGTTGTTCTAATCCGTGGTGGTCGTGTTAAAGACTTACCAGGTGTACGTTACCATACCGTTCGTGGTTCTTTAGACTGTGCTGGCGTGAAAGATCGTAACCAGTCACGTTCTAAATACGGTGCTAAACGTCCTAAGAAGTAA
This sequence comes from Acinetobacter sp. 5862, assembly GCF_024494585.1. NCBI lineage: Bacteria > Pseudomonadati > Pseudomonadota > Gammaproteobacteria > Moraxellales > Moraxellaceae > Acinetobacter > Acinetobacter sp. 5862. The sequence continues at coordinate 3,559 of NZ_JANHGP010000058.1, read as the reverse complement.
TTCTAGGCAACCAGCCCAAACAACCCTTTAGCGTTTCGCTTGTTTGAATTCTTCATAGATTTGTAATTCAAGCGACGTATAGTAAGGCCAGCGTAGCGTACATGGCACTTGTACAAACTGCTGGATCATCCTGAAGTGTCATAATATTAGGTGTATTAAAATGCCAAGACGTCGCGTAGTCGCTGCTCGTGAGATCCTTCCAGATCCAAAATTTAGCAGCCAAACAATCGCTAAATTCATGAACCACGTAATGCAAGATGGTAAAAAATCTGTAGCTGAAGGTATCGTTTACGGTGCTTTAGAGCGTGTTCAAGAAAAAAACAAAGTAGACCCAGTTGAATTTTTCGAGACTACTCTTGAAAAAGTTCGTCCTATGGTTGAAGTAAAAGCACGCCGTGTTGGTGGTGCTACTTATCAAGTACCTATGGAAGTACGCCCATCCCGTCGTACTGCCTTGGCTATGCGTTGGTTAGTAGATGCTGCTGCTAAGCGTTCTGAAAAAACGATGGCTTTACGTCTTGCTGGTGAGTTGCTTGATGCAGCTGAAGGTAAAGGTGCAGCGATCAAAAAACGTGAAGACGTGCATCGTATGGCTGAAGCCAACAAAGCCTTCTCTCACTACCGTTTCTAAACGGATAAAACAGTCCCTCATCAGGAGAATATTCATGCGTACAGCAGCTCGATTCAACATCGCTCTTTATCAAAGTGGGAGCTTTGCGGGTATTTAAGTTGCCTGCTTGGATATTCGTGCGCATCAATTTAATTGATGCGTCCTGTTTTAAAGATAACATTTAGGAATGTAAGACATCATGGCTCGCCAAACCCCGATTACTCGTTACCGTAACATTGGTATTTCTGCGCACATTGACGCAGGTAAAACAACTACAACTGAACGTATCTTGTTCTACACAGGTGTATCTCACAAAATTGGTGAAGTACACGACGGTGCAGCAACAATGGACTGGATGGAACAAGAGCAAGAGCGTGGTATTACCATTACTTCTGCTGCTACGACTTGTTTCTGGTCTGGTATGGGCAACCAATTCGAACAACACCGTATCAACGTAATTGATACACCGGGACACGTTGACTTCACAATTGAAGTTGAGCGTTCTATGCGTGTTCTTGACGGTGCGTGCATGGTTTACTGTGCTGTTGGTGGTGTACAACCTCAGTCTGAAACTGTATGGCGTCAAGCAAACAAATATAAAGTGCCTCGTTTAGCATTCGTGAACAAGATGGACCGTACTGGTGCAAACTTCTTCCGTGCTGTAGAGCAAGTTAAAACTCGTTTAGGCGGTAACCCTGTGCCTATCGTTGTACCAATCGGTGCAGAAGATACATTTGCAGGTGTTGTAGACCTTATTGAAATGAAAGCGATTATCTGGGATGAACCATCTCAAGGTATGAAGTTTGAATATGGTGAGATTCCTGCTGACCTAGTTGATACTGCTAACGAATGGCGTACTAACATGGTTGAAGCGGCTGCTGAAGCTTCTGAAGAGTTAATGGACAAGTACCTTGAAGAGGGTGATCTTTCTAAAGAAGACATCGTTGCAGGTTTACGTGCTCGTACATTAGCATCTGAAATCCAAGTGATGCTTTGTGGTTCAGCGTTCAAAAACAAAGGTGTTCAACGTATGTTGGATGCTGTGATTGAATTCTTACCATCGCCAACAGAAGTTAAAGCGATCGAAGGTATCCTTGACGATAAAGCTGAAACTAAAGCATCTCGTGAAGCATCTGACGAAGCTCCGTTCTCTGCGCTTGCGTTCAAAATCATGAACGACAAATTCGTTGGTAACTTAACTTTCGTACGTGTTTATTCTGGTGTTCTTAAACAAGGTGACCCAGTATATAACCCAGTTAAGTCTAAGCGTGAACGTATCGGTCGTATCGTGCAAATGCATGCGAATGAGCGTCAAGATCTTGATGAAATCCGTGCAGGTGATATCGCAGCGTGTGTAGGTCTTAAAGACGTTACTACGGGTGATACATTATGTGATGAGAAAAACATCATTACACTTGAGCGTATGGAATTCCCTGAGCCAGTAATTTCATTGGCTGTTGAACCAAAAACTAAAGCTGACCAAGAAAAAATGTCAATTGCTTTAGGTCGTTTGGCGAAAGAAGATCCATCGTTCCGTGTACGTACTGACGAAGAATCTGGTCAAACAATTATTGCTGGTATGGGTGAGCTTCACCTTGATATCATCGTTGACCGTATGAAACGTGAGTTCGGTGTTGAAGCGAATATCGGTAAACCAATGGTTGCTTATCGTGAAACGATTAAGAAAACTATTGAGCAAGAAGGTAAATTCGTACGTCAAACAGGTGGTAAAGGTAAATTCGGTCATGTATATGTTCGTTTAGAGCCACTTGATGTTGAAACTGCTGGTAAAGAATACGAATTCGCTGAAGAAGTTGTTGGTGGTGTAGTGCCAAAAGAATTCTTCGGTGCAGTTGATAAAGGTATTCAAGAACGTATGAAGAATGGTGTCTTGGCTGGTTACCCAGTTGTAGGCGTTAAAGCTGTTCTTTTTGACGGTTCTTACCACGATGTCGACTCTGATGAATTGTCGTTCAAAATGGCTGGTTCTTATGCGTTCCGTGATGGTTTCATGAAAGCAGACCCAATTCTTCTTGAACCTATCATGAAAGTTGAAGTAGAAACTCCAGAAGACTACATGGGCGATATCATGGGTGACTTAAACCGTCGTCGTGGTATGGTTCAAGGTATGGACGATCTTCCTGGTGGAACTAAAGCAATTAAAGCAGAAGTTCCATTGGCTGAGATGTTTGGTTACGCGACTCAAATGCGTTCTATGTCTCAAGGTCGTGCGACATACTCTATGGAATTTGCTAAATATGCTGAAACTCCACGTAACGTGGCTGAAGGCATCATCGCTAAGTTCCAAGCTGGCGGTAAAAAAGGTGACGACGAGTAATCTTTCGATTACTATATTACCCAACTAAAATTTAGTTAAAAAACCAAGTGCTCATGGGCGACCCTCATGAGCAGTTTATAAAGGAAGATCATCATGGCTAAAGCCAAGTTTGAACGTAATAAACCACACGTAAACGTGGGTACAATTGGTCACGTTGACCATGGTAAAACAACTTTAACTGCTGCGATTGCAACGATTTGTGCAAAAACTTACGGCGGTGAAGCGAAAGATTACTCACAAATCGACTCAGCTCCTGAAGAAAAAGCACGTGGTATTACAATTAATACTTCACACGTAGAATACGATTCTCCAATCCGTCACTACGCTCACGTAGACTGCCCGGGCCACGCCGATTATGTTAAAAACATGATTACGGGTGCTGCTCAGATGGACGGCGCGATCCTTGTGTGTGCTGCGACTGATGGTCCAATGCCACAAACTCGTGAACACATCCTTCTTTCACGTCAGGTTGGTGTACCTTACATTATCGTATTCTTAAACAAGTGTGACCTTGTTGATGATGAAGAATTACTGGAATTAGTAGAAATGGAAGTTCGTGAACTTCTTTCTACTTATGACTTCCCAGGTGATGACACTCCAATCATCCGTGG
>NZ_JANHGP010000084.1:0-1311 GCF_024494585.1 Acinetobacter sp. 5862 | reverse complement strand
CAGAAAGCTTCTTTGAATCGATGTATTTCATCCGCAGATTATGCATGAATGCCAAGAAATCTGGAGTGCAAATATCAACCAAAAAGAAGATCATTTTTTGATTTATGAAAGAGATCTATTGTTATTCTTTCCTGTATCACCATTATTAGTCCCCCCACTACCACCACAAGCAGTTAACCCTAAAATACAACTTAATAATAATGGTATGGTCAATTTTTTTGCATCTTTTACTCCTTTTAAAATATTAACTCTAAACAAAATGATTTAAAACTTAGCCAGATTAATTTTTCGATTTTGAGGTAAATCTTCTAATTGATTTTTGGGTTGTATTCTTGGCATTTCATTCGAGGAAGATTTTTTTATCTGCTCTGATTGTTCTTGCTTTAGCTGTTTTACTGATACAGGCACAAAAGTATAGCCTTGTTGATTGCTATAACCCGTACAAGTTGCCATTTTTTTTGACAGTAAGCTTGCTTGAGAGACACAAGAACCTATCATTTTGCCACTGACATCATAGGTCTTCACTGTCGATGCACAGCCCACCATGATCAAAGAAATACACAACCAAAAATATATTTTTATCATTATTTCATTCCTCTCCTATCAAAATACCCAATATAAAATACTGGGTATTCATTTTTTAACCTACTTACCTTCTTGGTTCGCTGTGCCTGTACAAGATGCACCAGCACCAATAATAAAACCACCTTGAGCTTCACATGAACCAATCATTTTGCCTGTCGCATCATAGGTTTTTACGGTGGAAGCACAACCTGTCATCAAGAAAATCACACCCAAAACTAAAAAATGTACGGTTTTCATTGCTTGTCCTTTTACGCTATTAAAAATAATAAAGATTTATAGTGACTTAATTTTTTACACAATAAGACCACTATAAGTAACGATTTTACACTAAAAAATATAATTATCACTTATAGTACGTGACCTTTTAAGAAGTGTCCATAAAAAGAGGGATATCATAGAGAGTCGCCATATATAGCGTGTGCTCTTACTATTTGGTGGTGTTTCAAAAAGTATGCTGACATTAAATGAAGCCATTATTGATGTAAAAAAAGGTTAAGTCGAAAGCTTTAAAATGGTTTTCAATCTTTTTTGAAAAATTACAACTCCTTCTAAAACCACGCCTAATTCGATGCCTTATTTTGCAATTATTACCTTCAATACCTACAGTAAAAAATTTACCAATACTTTGCTTGCAGTTTTTAAAAGTAGTTAGGACTTACGCACTATCATTTATAGATTCTCTGTGGTAGCAGATGATTTTTATCGAGAATAAAGTCATCAATGAAG
>NZ_JANHGP010000082.1:0-1430 GCF_024494585.1 Acinetobacter sp. 5862 | reverse complement strand
AGGGGAACCTGCGGCTGGATCACCTCCTTAACGAAAGATTGATGATCGGTAAGAATCCACAACAAGTTGTTCTTCGAAGATGTATCTGAGGGTCTGTAGCTCAGTTGGTTAGAGCACACGCTTGATAAGCGTGGGGTCACAAGTTCAAGTCTTGTCAGACCCACCACTACTGACGAAGTGATGAATAATCACAAGCTGCTAGATTAAAAGATATATCGTTCATTAAGTGATAAGCTGGGGACTTAGCTTAGTTGGTAGAGCGCCTGCTTTGCACGCAGGAGGTCAGGAGTTCGACTCTCCTAGTCTCCACCACGTACTTTACGAAGTGCGGGCTAAAATAGATTATAGAGTTTAGTGAATACAGTCCAAGTTGACTGGTTTATTAATCTCTGTGATTTATCACAGTTTACTACTCGCTGACGAGGCGGTAGTTAATCATTAACAGATTAGAATTTGAGTCTGAAATAAATTGTTCACTCATTCTTTGATTTAAACAATTCATTGTTTAATTTGAATGAAATGAGAACTAGCAAAAACACTGAATCAAGCGTTTTGGTATATGAATTTAGATTGAAGCTGTATGGTGATTAAGTTCACGAAACAACAAACTGGATGAGAGCGATGTAAGTTGAAAAACGAACATGGCAATCTGTCCTAACCTTACTTGTAAGGGTTAGCGACTGTTTGGGGTTGTATAGTCAAGTAATTAAGTGCATGTGGTGGATGCCTTGGCAGTCAGAGGCGATGAAAGACGTGATAGCCTGCGAAAAGCTCCGGGGAGGCGGCAAATATCCTTTGATCCGGAGATTTCTGAATGGGGGAACCCACCCGCTATAAGGCGGGTATCATAAGCTGAATACATAGGCTTATGAAGCGAACGAGGGGAAGTGAAACATCTCAGTACCCTTAGGAAAAGAAATCAATTGAGATTCCCTTAGTAGCGGCGAGCGAACGGGGATCAGCCCATTAAGTTGTGTGTGTTCTAGTGGAACGCTCTGGGAAGTGCGAACGTAGAGGGTGATATTCCCGTACACGAAAGGGCACACACAATGATGACGAGTAGGGCGAGGCACGTGAAACCTTGTCTGAATATGGGGGGACCATCCTCCAAGGCTAAATACTCCTGACTGACCGATAGTGAACCAGTACCGTGAGGGAAAGGCGAAAAGAACCCCTGTGAGGGGAGTGAAATAGATCCTGAAACCGCATGCATACAAGCAGTGGGAGCCGACTTGTTCGGTGACTGCGTACCTTTTGTATAATGGGTCAGCGACTTATATTCAGTAGCGAGGTTAACCGTATAGGGGAGCCGTAGAGAAATCGAGTCTTAATAGGGCGTTTAGTTGCTGGGTATAGACCCGAAACCAGGCGATCTATCCATGAGCAGGTTGAAGGTTGGGTAACACTAACTGGAGGACCGAACCCACTGT
>NZ_JANHGP010000081.1:0-1483 GCF_024494585.1 Acinetobacter sp. 5862 | reverse complement strand
CATTGATGACTTTATTCTCGATAAAAATCATCTCCTACCACAGAGAATCTATAAATAATAGTGCGTAAGTCCTATATAATTATAAAAAATCATATAGATAATTAATAATGAAAATTTCAAATATTCATATCGAAAACTTTCGGGGTCTTAAAGGGGTCGATTTAACGCCATCACAAATGAATTGCGTGATAGGTGAAAATAATGCTGGAAAATCAACTGCTCTTTTGGCTATTAATTTATTTCTGAAAGGTACAAAAATTTCAGAATCTGACTACTATGATAAATCCAAGGAGATTTTTATTGATATAACTTTTAGTGATGTAAATGAAAATGATTTAAGTAAAATATCAGATGAAGAAAATAGATCAAGAATTCAAAATATTATTGAAAATAATACGATCAGCTTTCGCAGAAAGTATAAATTAGATTTCACAAGTGATTTACTTTGCTACAAGAAAGTTCCTATCGATACAATTTATAAAGCTGATTGGATAGCTAATGAGCTTAAAGGTAAAAAAACACCTGAAATTAAAAACTTTTTGAGAGAAACATATCAATTACCACAAGATATGGTTAGCTCGGTTTCCTCACAAGCAGCCGCAAAAGAAAAGATCGAAGAGCTGATAAATAATCTCTCTGATGATAATTTCAATTATGAATGGGAAAGTTTGCCAACTGGATTCAGCAACACAGTTACACCAATGTTTCCTGAGCCTATTTACATTCCAGCTGTAAAAGATTTTAGTGATGAAACAAAGACCAAAGAAAGTACAAGTTTTGGTAAGTTAATAAAAATTCTCTTTACACAAATTGAAAAATCTCCTGAATTTTTAGAAATAAAAAGCTCTTTTGATAAGCTCAACAAAATGCTTAATCGTCAGCTTATCAAAGATGAGGATGGTACTGAAAACACTATTGACGAACGATTACCTAGCCTTAAATTACTAGAAACTGAAATAGAAAAGGTTTTTCAAGAAAGCTTTTCACAAATCAAATTGGAACTACAAATTCCTAATCCAGAAGTAAAACAAATTTTTAATAGCACTCAAATTTTAATAGATGATGGTATAAAAACTACTATTGATTATAAAGGTGATGGTGTAAAACGTACTCTAGTTTTTTCTATCCTAAGAACCTACGTTGAAAAGCTTAATTCTGATAACCAAAATACAGATTACATTTTTCTTTTTGAAGAACCTGAGTTGTACCTTCATCCCAATGGTCAGAGAATCCTCTATAACGTCCTTGAAAAATTATCATCAAAAGATCAGGTCTTCGTCACAACACATTCTCCAAACTTTTTCTCTGCTACAGCTAAAGAAACTTGTTTCATTAAAATATATAAGGACTTTTCCTCATCACCTCCATGTTCAAAAGCTAAAGAAATCAACTTTGTGCAAAATAGCTCGGTAATCCTCCCATAAATAACTGAATTTAAAAGTAGAGGTTAAGCAGCCATCAAAGGTGGTTTGCCTCCGTTAGC
>NZ_JANHGP010000035.1:0-1888 GCF_024494585.1 Acinetobacter sp. 5862 | reverse complement strand
TTGGCGTCCCTACGGGGATTCGAACCCCGGTTACCGCCGTGAAAGGGCGATGTCCTAGGCCTCTAGACGATAGGGACGTTTCAGAGGTGGGCGTATATTAGGGTGAATTGGACAGGGTGTCAAACACTTTTCCAAAGAAAATCTAAAAAAATCTTGTGAGTGTCTAAAAATAAAACATATCGTAGAATAAATAATCAAAATAAAGAAGTTAAAGTAAAATAATCAAGCAAGTTAATTTAAGTTAAATAAAAAATGCAGCCTAAGCTGCATTTTTATCTATTGTCATTTTATTTACGATCACGGTAGAAAATGTAGTAACTTAAATAACAAGCGGCAATAAACAGTAAGCATCCAATAAAACCAGCCTGCATTTCAGGATCGTATGCCATGCTGAGACCTGTAATTAAACAGAAAACAAAACCTAAGATGGGAACGATTGGATAAAGTGGTGCAGCAAATTTTAAATCTTTTGCTGAATGTCCAGTCTTGTACCATTGGCGTCTAAAGTTAAACTGACTCCAACAAATACTCATCCATACGATGACCATGGTAAATGCAGCGACACCTAGTAAATTCTTGAAAATTGTCTCTGGGGCAAAATGCTCAGATAGCAATCCGGGAATTGCGCCAAACATGGTTACCACTAGCGCAATGATAGGCGTACCACTCTTAGACAATTTTGAGAATATGCTTGGCAGTTGGCGTTGATCAGATAAAGACCACATCATGCGAGAAGCCGCATAGAGACCTGAGTTTGCAGCGGATAATAAGGCAGTAATAATCACGAAGCGAATAATATCGTCGGCATATGGAATACCGATGTATTTAAATACTGTTACGAAAGGGCTGCTACTCACTCCATCACCGCCTAGGCCAGCTACATGGAAAGGAAGTAATGCACTAATAACAACAATCGTACCCACAAAGAAAATTAATAGTCGCCAAATTGCCGCATTAATTGCTTTCGGAACATTTTCAGCTGGATTTTTGGTTTCACCTGCGGCAACACCAATGAGTTCAGTTCCAGAAAAGGCAAAGTTAACAATTAACATCGTGGTGAAAATTGGAAAAAGACCTTGTGGAAACCAACCATGTGCCGTTAAGTTATGAAATAACGGTGCTGATTCAGTGCCTTGGAATGGAATGAAACCAAAAATTGCGCATAAACCTAAAAGGATAAAGACAATAACGGTAACGACTTTGACTAATGCAAGCCAAAATTCTGATTCAGCAAAAATGCGGGTTGAACTTAAATTTAATCCTAAAATTGTAATTGCAAAAATAATGGTCCAAATCCACATTGAAATATGAGGGAACCATTCTTGCATGAGTAAGGCTGCGGCAGTAAATTCTGTACCAAGCGTTGCGGTCCATGTCAGCCAATACAGCCAAGAAATCATATAACCCGTTCCTGGGCCAATATATTTTTGAGCGTATGCGCCAAAAGATCCAGCCACAGGCATATATACTGCGAGCTCACCTAAACAGAGCATGACCATATAGGCAATTAAACCACCTAAAAAGTAGGCAATAATTGCGCCGATAGGACCTGTTTGAGCGATGACCTCGCCAGAACCTAGAAATAAACCTGTACCAATTGCACCGCCCAATGAAAGCATCACTAGGTGACGGGTGCTCATTGCACGTTTTAATGTTTTTGATTTAGAGGTAGCATTTGAGTTGGAAGATTGCATACCACAATTTGTCCAAGCGTGGAGAAGCGGGTATTTTATGTAAAATTTTGAAATGTGCAATCTGAATGAATGAATATTTAGTTGAAAATTATAATTTTAATTATTTTTCATAAAATATGGCGTCCCTACGGGGATTCGAACCCCGGTTACCGCCGTGAAAGGGCGATGTCCTAGGCCTCTAGACGATAGGGACT
>NZ_JANHGP010000057.1:0-1963 GCF_024494585.1 Acinetobacter sp. 5862 | reverse complement strand
GAATTTATTGCCTTGTTGCCTGCTACTTCATTGGATGGAGCTGCGATATTGGCAGAGAAAATCCGATCTACGATTGAGCAAGAACAAATTATTGTAAATCACGCCATCAGTTTAAGTATTGGGGTAAGTGTAGTCCTGTTAGATGATACTGATATGAATGATGCGATTCGTCGTGCAGATAAAAATTTGTATATGGCGAAGCAGCAAGGACGTAATCGAGTGATTTCTTGATTGCTATAGTGGATTCAAAGTTCATGTAAATAGCTTTGGCAACGCACTACTTTTAATATTTGATTATTGCTAGGTTTTTTAAAATTTTTAGGTGAATGAGCATGTCCTTTGATCTCAAAGTTAGTTTACAACAAAGGGCTGAGCCGTCTGCGCAGCAGAAAAAGTTGAATCGTCTCATCGATCAAATTGAACAGCAAAAAATTAGCCTTAGCATGTGGCAAAATGCCCAAGCTGAAATTCAGCAACATACACGGCAAAAACTTTTACCCGTGTATAGTGAACTCCATGAAATACTATTTCAGCAGTTAGAACAACTTTGGAATATGTTACACAGCCATGAGTTTTCCAAAGCTAATCTACAGCAACTGGATGAAAAAATTGCTCAGCTTGCGCACATGTTAAAACGTTCCAAAATTTTGGATGAAGAACAATTAAAGCTAGTCAAGCAGATTGATATCTTTTATCAGCAACATGAACAGCAATCATCGAAAAAGAATAAAAAAGTACAGTCAGTTAAGTTCGAACTTAATGAAAACTTTGATCAAAATATAGAATTAGAAGAAGATGACTTTGAACAATATGCTGCTGAGCAGCAACAAGCACGTGAGCAGGCCAAGCAACTGAGACAACAGCAGAAACGTGAACAAGCTGAGCAGATGGCAGCACAGTCACTCAAAACAGTCTATTTAAAAATTGCTGCGATGATTCATCCTGACCGTGAGCAAGACGAGACCAAGAAAGAAGAAAAAACTGAGTTGTTCCAACAGGCAAGTCAGGCTTATGAACAGCAGGATTTGTTTTATTTATTGAAACTGCAATTACAGCTTGAACAAAATAAAGGTGTAGGTACGAAAGAGTTATCGGCAGAGCAAGTGAAGTTTTATAAATTGGCTTTGGATGCACAAAGTCAGCAGCTTGACAGTCAAATTGATGAGATTTTGGATTCTTTTCAGTTGGCGAAGAAGGTGAAAGCAGAGCATGTGCATATGAGTGATGTGTATAAAGCCATAGATGCCGATTGTGCTGAGTTAAAGCAACAGTTGAAGTGGGAAAAGGAACGTTTAAAGCATATGAAAAAGGTGAGTGGGGTAGAGATGTTGTTGGAGCATGGGGCACTGTAACCTCTCCCTAGCCCTCTCCTAAAAGGAGAGGCAACGTTATTGTGTGTCTAATAATAGGTTTATTCACAAAGTGCACTCTTTTAAGAGAGGATTATGAGAAAATTTTATTCATAATCAAACTAAGCTCGCATTGCTCAATTTCTTGATATGTGATTTTTGGTAGATAACTAATATTTTCTCTTTCTATAATTTGTAAAGCATTAAGAGCTTTTGATGGTTTATCATCGCCTGAAGTATGATTTGGATAATAAGCTTCAATTGCTCCTAAATTTAATACAAAATAATCTAAATCATATAAACGGTTTATTAGCTGAATTTTCTCTTCTAAATAGAAAGTTTCAGGTAATTTTAATGCCTCTCTGCGCTTATTATTTGTTTCAAACTCGAAAAGCTCGTCAATTTCATTTAGGTCAAGATCTGTAATTTCTTCTTTGTTTTTGACTTTATTTGCCAACTCTTTTAATCGAATATATTTGTCTTGCCATGAACGCTTCTTAGATTGTTCAGAAATAATTGAGCCTTTGATCTTACTTCCGATGTTTTGTTGTTCGCATATCTGATCCAGTTTTGCTAAGAAATTTTGCCTTAAATCATGTAATTCTGAAGCCGTA
>NZ_JANHGP010000080.1:0-2250 GCF_024494585.1 Acinetobacter sp. 5862 | reverse complement strand
CAGTTATTGCAAATCGGTAGATTGCCATCATCCAGATAGCGGCTTAAAGCTGGCCAACGCTTCAGAGTGTAATTGATGGCCTTGGCTGTTGGAGAACTCGATGGCACCGTCAGTTGATGCTGGTTTAGCCATTCATACAGTTGTTGCATCACCAGTTGACTATGCTGTTGTCGGTATTCGCGGCGCTGTTCTGCTGTACCATCGGTCTTTTTCCTGAGTTCTGCTTCTATGGCATACAGTTTCTGAATCAGCACTAATGCCTGTTCAGCGATCTGACTTTTCCCAGTCACATGCAGTTCATGAAATTTACGACGTGCATGTGCCATGCAGCCCACCTCAATGACCTGGCCTGATTTAAAGCGTGCTTTATAACCACTGTAATCATCACAGACCAGATGGCCCTGCCAGCCATTCAGGAACTCTTCTGCATGCTGACCTGAACGGCTATCCTGAAAGTCATAGATCACCGCTTGAACTGGATTGTACTGTGTGGTGGCATAGGCCCAGACATAACCTTTCTTTGGTTTTTTCTCATTATCACCCATCCGCATAATGGTGACCGGCGTTTCATCGGCATGGATCACCCGCTGTTGCAGCACCACCTGTTTTAAGGCATTGGCCAGAGGTTCCAGTTCCACACCGCAGCGACCAATCCAGTCAGATAACGTGGATCTGGACAGATCAATGCCCGCCCGCTGATAGATCAGGCGCTGACGGTACAGCGGCAAATGATCGGCATACTTCGATACCAGCACATGGCTGAGCAGTTCAGGTGAAGCAATGCCTTTATCAATAACATAGGCGGGCATCGCTTGCTGAGTCAGGGTGTCACACTGATCACAGACCCATTTGCCACGTACATGCTGTTCCTTATAGAACTGTGCCGGTCTGAAATGCAGTTTTTCACTAATATCTTCGCCGATACGACGTAACTGGCAGCCACAACTGCATTGGGTTGATGCAGGTTCATGCTCAATACGGATGGTGTGTAGATGATCCGGCAGCAGTCGACGTTTAGGTTTGTTGACTGTGGCTTTCTCTGTCGCTGCATCGGTTTTATCTGCATTCAGCCGCTCCAGTTCCAGATCAACTGCTGCGATATCCTCTTCAACCGCTTCGTCCCACAGATGGATTTGTTTTGCGGTGAGATGTTCGTTTTTACTGCCAAATTTGTGCTGTTTAAATAGTGCGAGCTCATGCTCGTATTTTTGCGTGAGAATGGAAAGATGTTGAACTTTGGCATCCAATTGCTGGTTTGATTTTTCTAATTCTTGATTTGATTGTGCCAGAGACTGATGCTGCATTGCCAACTGCTGGGTAAATTCCAGCAGTTGTTCATGGGTCAGTTGGCTTAAATCGGGCAGCATTTTCATGACCGAAGTATGCCTGAGGTCATGACGCAGAGGAAATAGAACGTTTGGAGAATAGTAGAATGGACCAGCCTAGTTTAGAGCATCGTCACCACCTGCTGTCGTCCAATGCGCTGCCAAGGTAAACCCTGGATCAGTGCCTGTAACTGTTCCGGACTGATCGCCATGCTTTCACCCTGGTGAACCTGCGCCCAGTGGAATTTTCCCTGTTCCAACCGCCGGGCACACAGCCAGATGCCCAGTCCATCATGTACCAGCACTTTCATGCGATGGCCACGTTTATTACAGAACAGGTAAGCACAATGCGGTTTAATGTAGCCAAAGGCTCTCACCACCTGAGCCATGACAGTATCCATCCCTGCTCGCATATCCAGAGGTTGGGTAGAAAGCCAGATTTCATCAATGCGGATCATGTTGCCAGTGCCTTGAGTAATTCTGCTAAAGCAGATATTTCTGATACTTGCCATTTCAAGCCAATTTCTGCTTTTGAGTGGGGTAAAGTAATTTGAACCGTTAACATGTCAGTAGGAGTAGGATCTAATGGTGCAGAGCAAGATAAGGCAATAAATGCAGGTTTATTCGGTAGTGGTGAGCGATCATTCCTTGGCTTACCATCAATTAAGCGAATCCATTTGGATACAAGATTTGTATTCAATCCATGTTGCAAAGCGACCGAAGCAATTGAAACGTCCGGTGCTTTACAAGCCTGAACGATCTGCTGTTTAAATTCAGCACTGTATGTTCTTCGTTTTTTCGCAAGAGATGCGATGGATGTCTGGTGATTCGTAGTCATAAATTTTAGTCCCCACTTGTTTTTAAGTGGGGACTAAATTAAGGCTTATAGGATGAATTCATAAGGTGTGTTCAGCGGACGCTTACG
>NZ_JANHGP010000002.1:0-2775 GCF_024494585.1 Acinetobacter sp. 5862 | reverse complement strand
TGTTTAATTCGTCTGATCACAGATACTTTATAAAGCATTTTAATACTTTTTTGAATCTGTCAATGCGTAAGTCCTAATCTTTTAATTTTGCTGATTTAAGTAAAAATTTAAGTTTTCGATGACAAAAGCAATAAATTCTTGTGTGATTTTCGGTAAATGTTGCCTTGATGCATAGACTAACCACAAGGTTAGGTCGGGTGCAAAAAATCTGTAAATACCTGTTGCAAACGTTGTTGTGCAATATCCTGACGCACCAATAGCGTTGATAACATGGCAACGCCTTCTGCTTTGAAACACATTTGATACAGCGCAATCACATCATCACTTTTAAACGTAACATTTAATGGATAATTCTGAGGTTGTTGATCTGTATCAAACAAAGTCCAATACTGATTATGCATATGGTGGGCTATACATTCATGCTGAATCAATTGGCTTGGGTGTGAAAGGGGAGTGTGGTCTTGTAAATAGTGCGGATGTGCACAAAAGATGGATTCGATTTGACAAACTGGTCGGGCAATCAGCCCATCTGTAACTTTCTGGGTAATACGCAGTGCAAGATCAACCTGAGCATCGATGAGGTCGACCGTATTTTCAGTTAAATAGACATCGAAATGGATGTATGGATAGTGTTTCTTAAATTGTTTAATGCATTCATTCACACCCAGTTGGAACAGAAACAGACCACAGCTGAAACGAATCGTACCACTGTGCTGTTCAGGGGTGGCTAAACCTTCAAGCAATTGTTGCTGCTGTAAAATATTCTCACAATAGACCAACGCTTTTTCACCCGCAGGGGGAGGGTGAAACTTTGCGCGTGTTACGTTGAAACAGCCGCGTCGAAAAAGTATGTTCAAGATGATCGGCTTTGTTGCACGAAGTTTATGCCATTGGCGACGATATTCAGGTCCATGTTTCTTGCGTTTCCATTCGCCCTCAGCTAGAAACTTCATGCCTGTAGAGTCTACGATGAGCAATATATTGCGCAAGGCAGCCCATCGCTACTTTTATGGTCGCTGATTACAATATCAATATGCTTTTGTCTTCTACACAGTGTGGAGTACGAATATCACTGATATTCGGGGCTGCTCAGCCGCAAAGTTTAATCAGACTTTGCACAAAGCCAGTGACCATACGTAAAGATAGACGGAATAAGGATTTAATCATTAAGCAGCATTGGATGGCTGCATCGGAGTAGGTTTGATTTCGCCCTTGTTTGCCTTTTGATGGAGCATACCATTGCGTAGCAGGATCAAACCAAATGGCAATATTTCCGCGATGAAAAGCCTTTACAGATAGGTTTGTGCAACAAAGCCATTAGAAATATTAAAAAATCAGAAAATATCTCTTTTACCTGTGCTTGAGCTTGGCTATTGGCATGAAAGGCAAGCAGTGATTAGCAAAATGGTTAATGACTTTTTAAGATAAGCCATTTAGGTTACAGCATGATTTTGAATTCTTTATCTTGATCTACGACTTTATAACAGCATATAGTCGATATGAACAAGAACTATGGACAGGGCGAAAAAGGGGAAGAACGTGTCAGCATTACCTCAAAAAATTCAAACGATTTTAGATAAAGGACAAGGTCCTGCTGCACGAGCGCTAGATAAGCTGCCTAAGATTGTACAAGAATCATTGGCGAAAGTTTTAGGCTACCCATATCAATATCCATATTTGGATGCTTTTACAAAATGCTTAATCGCAGTTCAAATTAAACAAGGGCGTGTTGGTTTTATTGGAGATGATCCGATCGAATCTCGCCGTCAATTTGATACACAAATGTTAGCGATTTTAAATAAATCGACTTCTATAGAATCGGTAGAAGATATACGTCTGCCTTTACAGAGTGGCACTGTTTTCGCAAGGCATTATCATCCTGCACCTAATAAAAAATTACCGATGATCGTGTTCTATCACGGTGGTGGTTTCGTCGTTGGTGGTTTAGATACGCATGATGAAGCCTGTCGACTCATTGCGAAGTACGCAAAAGTACAAGTTCTGAGTATCGATTATCCGCTTGCACCAGAAGCATCTCCGCAGTTACTCATTAAATCTTGTGATGATGCATTAGCATGGGTGTATCAAAATCGTCGTCAGCTAAAAATTTATAAAAATCGTATCGCTGTTGCTGGAGATAGTGCAGGAGGAAATATTAGTACTGTAGTTGCACAGCATGCGGTTGGTAAATCATATGCACCACAAGCTCAGTTGTTGTTTTATCCTGTTGTAGATTTTAAAAGTAAACATCCTTCTTTTTATGCCTATGGTCAGGGTCTGGTGTTAACTAGTAAAGATGTAGATTACGTCACTAAACATTATTCAACACAGCATCAAGTTGCGTTAGATGATCCATTAATCTCACCTACGTATGGAAGTCTTAAAAAACTAGCTCCAGCATTTGTGGTAACAGCAGGGCATGATTTATTACATGATGAAGGTGAGATTTATAGCCATAAACTAAGACAAAGTGGTGTTAAAGTGCATTATGTAGATTATCCAGATCAAACGCATGGATTTATTAATCTCACACCGATTTCGAGTAAAGCTAAACGCAATACAATCGAAATCGCTAAAAACTTCAGAAAGTTTTGGGATAAACACAATTAAATTAATCAGCCTATGTTTCACGTGGAACATAGGTTTTTTTATTAGTAAATAACAAATAGAAATAGCAAAAATAAATCTGTAAAACTAATAGGGTCTGTTGACATTTACTGTTCATAATTAACCCTATAAAGGTAGCCATAAAAATATACAGGCTAAAGCAACAGA
>NZ_JANHGP010000030.1:0-3046 GCF_024494585.1 Acinetobacter sp. 5862 | reverse complement strand
AGAAGTGAAACCTCTTAGCGCTGATGGTAGTGTGGCATTTGCCATGTGAGAGTAAGTCATCGCCAGCTTTTAAATACTAAACACCCCTAACCTAACGGTTAGGGGTGTTTTTTATGTTACATTTATTTTAATTATATGATTGTCATTGATTAAGATGAAATCTCCTTAGAAAAAATTAAATCAAATTTTAAACAAGTAAAAAATATAATATCTAAAACAGATTTAAAAAATATTTTTTGATATTTGGCTATTACCTATATTAGAGAAAGCTAATTTAAAAAAACTAACTGAATTAGAAGTACAAGAACAAACACAATGGATATAGTGTATTCTATCCAAAAATTAATAAAGAAAAATCAGAATGCGAAAAATCTAAAATATTCTGATCGTTGGGGAATTTATCATAACGGTGTGGAGGTTACTCCAGTTGAAAGTTTTACTTTACCTATTTCTTCAGATATAAAATTAGCATTAGGATTAACAGCAGATTGGAATGAGATAGAGATATTTTATGAAACGTCCGATGACTATGTGTTTTTCTCATGGTTTACGGGTGCATAATCGGCGAAGAAAACTATAAATGTGGGAAAAACTTTTCATAAATCTTAATGTTTTCTACTTTCCTCTTAGATTCACAAGCCTATAATGCTTAAGAATCATTCCAAATCTAATAAGGAAATAACATGTCGACCGATCAGCAATTTCCAACGCCTGCCAACCTAGGTATCGCTGTTTATGCAAACAATGCCGAAGCCATTGGTAATACACCTTTAGTTCGTATCAATCGCTTGATTAAATCAGATGCTACAGTATTGGCAAAAGTGGAAAGCCGTAATCCAGCATTTTCAGTAAAATGCCGTATAGGCGCAGCGTTGATTGCGGATGCGGAAAAACGTGGTGTACTTAAAACGGGTATGCATATTGTTGAACCGACTAGCGGTAATACAGGTATTGCTTTAGCGTTTGTTGCAGCGGCAAAAGGTTATCCAATCACTTTAACGATGCCAGCCAGTATGAGTTTAGAGCGCAGAAAAGTATTAAAAGCTTTAGGCGCGAATCTTGTTTTAACTGAACCTGCCAAAGGTATGAAAGGTGCAGTAGATGAAGCGGTTCGTTTAGCAACGGAAAATCCTGAGTTTTATTTTCTACCACAACAATTTGAAAATCCAGCCAATCCACAGGTTCATGTCGATACCACAGGTCCAGAAATCTGGCAGGCAACCAATGGGCAAGTTGATATTCTAGTTGCGGGTGTTGGCACTGGCGGGACAATTACTGGCATTTCTCGTTATTTTGAGCAAGTTCAGAATAAGCCAATTTATTCTGTCGCAGTTGAACCTGCTGAATCTCCAATCATTACTCAAACTAAAAATGGTGAAAGCATTTCACCCGCACCGCATAAGATTCAAGGCATTGGAGCGAACTTCATTCCTAAAAACCTAGACCTAGACTTGGTCGATGAAGTGTTGCCAGTGAATAGTGCGGATGCGATTGAATGGGCAAGAAAGTGTGCAACTCAAGAAGGAATTTTAGTGGGTATTTCAAGCGGTGCGGCATTGGCGGCGGCAGCACAAATTGCTGAACGCCCTGAAAATGCAGGCAAAACCATTGTGGTGATCTTGCCTGATAGTGGTGAGCGTTATTTGTCTTCGGTGTTATTTGAAGGTTTATTTGACGAAGCTTGATTCTATTGTTTAGTGAGTAAAAACCATGCCTAAGAGCATGGTTTTTTATTTACTCTTTATTTTATAGGGCTTTTTTTAAGATTTTTTCATGACGTTTTACTGAACGAGCATACTTTTTACCTTTATGGCGTGTCCAAAAACTCCGTTCATAACCTGATGGCCCAACATTATAATACGCCACGGCTTTTGACCAACTGCCAGCTGATTTATAATAGGTCGATAGGATATATGCACCGCAATTAATATTAGTATTTTCATCATAAAGATTGCCAGGACAAGACTGGCGCCAATGAGTCGAAACTATTTGAGTTAAACCGATCGCACCTGTAGGGGAGCGTGCTGAACTATTATAATTTGATTCTTGGCGAATGAGCGCAGCGAGTAAAGTGGGTGATATATCATAACGCTCTGCATTTTGCACGATCATTGGGGATAAGCGATTTGCTGTATTTGGAGAAACAGAATAGGCATTTTGTAGTCCAGATGACAACTGAGTAGAGCGATTGGCGAATGATCCACTTAAACTACTGCAAGCTGTCATATTGATTGCAATCACAATCAAACTTATTTGAATAATCAGCCTTTTTAATTTTTTTATAGATCGTTGTTGATCATGGTGAATGGAGATGAATTGCAAAATAATAAACCGTTAGTGTTAAGTTAAATGGATGGTATTAACCACGAATAAATGAGTCAATAACAGTTACTTTATGATCATGTGAATATCTCTTTATCAATAGAAAAAGCCCCGACATCCTGTCGAGGCTTTTTCATATTTGGTTTCTTGCCGTTAACTCCTGTCAACGACCACATCCTGTGTTTCTTGTTGTTCTGAATGAGACATCCTATCTCTTTATGACTAATATCATAGATAATTAAACTTTAGTCGTATATTCGCTAATTACCCCAACTCGTGTACGTTTTAGCCTACAAAATATAGGGTTATTTTGCAGAAAACTATATGCAATGCCCAACTTTTCAGGTTTTTTTAAAGGCATCCATTACAGAAAGTCTAAAAGAGACTAAAATCAAACCAGATCTGTAGAAAAAGCTGATTTATGTCGGACATTGTCAAAACCCATATCGAATATGGTTCAAAATCGTTTACTGCGATTTTATGGTCTTTGTTCTTTGCTGGTTTTGCTTCCTTTTCATCCTTGTACTGTGTACAGCCGATGATGCCGATCTTTGCAAAATTCTTTCAGGTCACACCAACGCACAGTAGTTTCCCTTTATCTTTTTCAACCATTGCACTCGCGATTGGTTTGTTGTTCACAGGATTCATATAGCTAGTTACTAAATAAACTATCACAGTGTTTTTTAAATAGCTCATCAATATCTTTTACTCTAAATTTCTTCCT